>JASFUJ010000198.1:0-6342 GCA_050050355.1 Acidobacteriota bacterium | reverse complement strand
GCTACTACGGCATGCGGGGCCTCCTGTTCCTCTTCATGGTGACCGCCGCCGTCGAGGGCGGTCTCGGCTTTTCGGAAGGCAAGGCCGGCGCGATCTACGGCCTGTACGTGGCGGGCGTCTACCTGCTCGCCCTCCCGGGAGGCTGGCTGGCCGATCGGCTCTTCGGACAGCAGCGGTCGATCTTCATCGGGGGCTGCGTCATCGCAGCCGGCCACTTCAGCATGGCGATCCCGGCCATGTCGACGTTCTACCTGGGGCTGGTGCTGATCGTGATCGGCACCGGGCTGTTGAAGCCCAACATCAGCGCCATCGTCGGCGAGCTCTACCCCGAAGGGGGGGCCCGCCGGGACGCCGGCTTCTCCATCTTCTACATGGGGATCAACCTGGGCGCCTTCGTCTCGCCGCTGGTCTGCGGGTACCTGGGCGAGAAGATCGACTGGCACCTGGGCTTCGGCGCCGCCGGCGTGGGCATGGTGGCGGGGCTGATCCAGTACTCCTACGGCCGCAAGTACCTCGGCTCGGCGGGCCTGCTCCAGCCCTCCGGTCTGCCGGAGACCGAGCAGGCCCGCCAGCGGCGGCTGATCTACTCGATCCTGGCCGGCGGGTTCGCCGTGGTCGCCGCGTTCGTCGCCCTGGCGGTCACCGGCGTGATCCCGGTGACGATCCAGCAGGTGGCCAACGGCTCCCTGGTGCTGATCGTTGCCGCGGCCATCCTGTTCTTCGGCTACGTCCTGCTGGCCGGCGGCCTGGAGACGGGGGAGAAGAAGCGGGTCGGCGCGATCGCGATGCTCTTCTTCTTCTCCTTCCTGTTCTGGATGGGCTTCGAGCAGGCCGGGGCGTCCATGAACGTCTTCGCCCTCGATCTCACGGACCGGGTGGTCTTCGGATGGGAGATGCCGGCGAGCTGGCTCCAGTCGGTGAACCCCATCTTCATCATCCTGCTGGCGCCGGCGTTCGGGGCGCTCTGGGTCGGTCTCAGCAAGCGGAACCGCAACCCCTCGATCCCGATCAAGTTCGGGTTCGGGCTGGTGCTGCTGGGCTCCGGTTTCCTGGCGCTGGTCTACGGCGCCCGGCTGGCCGAGAGTGGCGCGCTGGTGAGCCCGATGTGGCTGATCGTGGCGTACCTGCTCCACACGTGCGGAGAGCTGTGCCTGTCGCCGGTGGGGCTCTCCACCGTGACGAAGCTGGCGCCGACGAGCTTCAAGAGCCAGATGATGGGCGCCTGGTTCCTGTCCCTGTCCCTCGGCAACCTGGCGGCCGGGATCGTCGCCGGCCGGATCGAGACCATGCCGATGGCGGAGCTGTTCTTCTGGGTGTTCGCCGTGACCGGTGCGGGCGGGCTGTTGATCTGGCTGCTGAGCCCGGTGGTCAACAAGCTGACCGGCGGCATCAAGTAGGCTCCGGGGGTCACCGGCCTGACGGCCGGGTGCGGGCGGAGCGGGCCGCCTTTCTCAGGGAGGGTCGACCGTCCCCGGCTCGGTCCACGGGCCGCAGCGGGCGATCCGCCAGGCGGCCTCGAGGGTGCCGGCGACGGCGCCGTGCCGGCGGATCACCCCTTCGCCGTAGTGGCTGCACGAGGGGCGGAACCGGCAGGCCGCTCCGGCCCGGCCGAGGGCCGGCGAGAGGGTGGCCTGGTAGGCGTCGATCGCTCCCAGCAGGAACCGCGCGGCGAGCTGACGCTCCGGCGCACGGCCCAGGTCGATCCGCAAGAGCACCAGGGCCAGGAAGGCCGCGGCGAGGGCAAGGCGACGGCGGGGCCGGCGCTCCGGCCCCGCCGTGCGTGCTCGGTCCGTCACCCCGTCAGGGGATCTGCTTCACGTAGTCGCTGACGTAGGGAATGAGGAACCGCTCTCCGTTCAGCGCCTTCACGAGGCAGATGATGTGGAGCACGATGATCCCCAGCCAGACCAGCAGCGACAGGATCGAGATGATGCATCCCACCGCGGGCACGAAGGTCAGGATGAAGATCACCACCCCGAGGATCACCTCCGCCACGAGGAGCACCAGGCCGTGGCGGGAGTGCCACTTGACCTCCTCGTCCTCCTGCTCGGTCAGGAACGGGATCAGGGCGAGGACCCAGAGGTAGGACAGGACCAGCATCAGGCCGCGGTTCTGGCTCACCGGGCCGCTGGGCCCGCCGCCCGCCGGGCCGCCCCCCGACGGCGGTGGGGGCGGTGCGCCGCCGGGGGTCGAGCCGGTGGCGCCTCCGCCGGACGGAGGAGGGGGAGGGCTGCCGGCTCCCGCGGACGAGCCTTCGTCCGAGGGCGGCGGGGGAGGGTTCGTAGGCCGGTTCTCGTCGCTCATGGAAACTCCTTTCTTGGAGTGTTGGTCCTGGAGCGTTGGTCGATCGGCTTTGAGCTTTTGGCCTTGAGCGCAAGCCGTTTGGTGACTTGAATTTGGGAAAAGTCTAGCGGACGCGGGGAGGTCTTCACAAGGACCGGCTCACACCTCCTCCGCCGCCAGCCGCAGATCCGCGAGCGCGGCCTCGAAGGCGTCGCGCTCCGCTTCGTGGATGGTGAGCCGGAGCCGGACCGACGCCCCGTAGTCCTCGCCGGTGAGCTCGACCCCGGGCGGGTTGATCAGGCGCTTGACCGCGCCGATCAGCTCGTACGGGAGCTCCACGGCCAGCTCCACCGCCGGCACCTTGCGCACCCGGGGCAGGATCTCGACCGCCTCGCGGGTGGCGCCGGCGTAGGCCCTGGCCAGGCCGCCCTTGCCCAGCTTGGTGCCGCCGAACCAGCGCACCACCACCGCCACCACGTCGGAGAGCGCGGCACCGCGGAGCACCTGGAGGATCGGGATCCCGGCGGTGCCCGCGGGCTCCCCCGCGTCGGAGCTCCGCTCCAGGGGCGGCGCACCGAGGCGGGCGGCCCAGCAGTGGTGGGTGGCGTCGGGAAGCTCCTCCCGGAGAGCCTCCAGGCTGGCCTGGACCGTCCGCTCGTCGGTGGCCGGGCCGACCACGGCGAGAAAGCGCGAGCCCCGGTCGCGGATCTCGGCCCGCGCCTCCCGGGCCGGGGCGAGGTACCCCTGGGGGTCGCCGGCCATGGGGATCAGCGGGGCGCCGTGATCCCGGCGCCGTCCAGCGCCCGCTCGTAGATGTCCCGGTAGCGGCCGACGATCCGGTCCTGGTCGAACTGCTCGACCGCCCGGCGCCGGGCGGCGCGGCCGAAGCGCTCCCGCAGGTCGTCGTCCCGGAGCAGGCGGACGGCGGACTCGGCCATGGCGTCCACGTCGCCCACCGGGTGGAGGAAGCCGGTCTCGCCGTGGGCGACCACCTCGGGCAGACCACCCACGTCGGTGGCGATCACGGGCACGTGGCAGGCCATCGCCTCGAGCGCCGACAGGCCGAAGGACTCGCTCTCGGACGGGAGGAGGAAGAGGTCCGCCCCCACGAGAACCTCCTCGATGAGCGGCAGGCTGCCGAGGAAGGTGACGGCGTGGCAGGTGCCCTGCTCCCGGCACATGAGCTCCGCCTTGACCCGCTCCGGCCCGTCCCCCACCAGGAGCAGGCGAGCCTTGACCTGCGACTGGATGCGCCGGAAGGCCTCGACCACGTCGGTCACCCGCTTGACCGGGCGGAAGTTGGAGATGTGGACCAGCAGCTTCTCCCCCGGCCGGGCCCAGCGTCGGGCCCCCGGACCGAGGCTCGCCTCGGCGAAGCGCGCCGGGTCGATGAAGTTGGGCACCACGTCGATGGCGCGCTCGATGCAAAGCTTCTCGCGGGTCTGGTCTCTCAGCGACCTCGAGACCGTCGTGACCGCGTCGCTGCGCAGAATGCCGAAGCGGGTCGTCTCCAGGTAGTTCGGGTCGTTTCCCACCAGCGTGATGTCGGTGCCGTGGAGGGTGGTCACGACCGGCAGCGGCCGGGGCTCGAGGATCTGGCGGGCGAGCACGGCCGAGACGGCGTTGGGGACGGCGTAGTGGACGTGGACCAGGTCCAGCTCGTGGTGGCGGGCGACCTCGACCATCTTCGTGGTGAGGGCGAGCGAGTAGGGAGGATACTCGAACAGCGGGTAGTGGGGGACCTGGACCTCGTGGAAGAAGACGCCCTGCGAGGCGAGGGAGAGGCGCGACGGAAGCGCGTAGCTGATGACGTGCACCTCGTCCCCCCGGCCCGCCAGGGCCATGGCGAGCTCGGTCGCGACGATGCCGGAGCCGCCGTAAGTCGGATAGCAGACGATCCCGATCTTCATCGCACACCTCCGGGTACCAGGTCGAGCAGGAGCCCCGGCTCGGGCACCGCCACCGGTAGGCGGGTCCGGAAGGGCTCGCCGTACGCGGCGCCGATGAGCAGACCGAAGTGGCGGGCCCGGCCCTCGACGGCCGCCCGGAACTCGCGGCTGGCCACCTTGGTCTGGGGCTCCGGGCGGCTCCGGCTCCCGTCGCCGCCCTGGAAGATCTGGCTCTCGTAGGCGTCGAGAGCCCTTTGCTTGGCGTCCCAGCCGGCCGTCACGTCGACGATGAACGACGGCTCGAACTGGTCGTGCTGCATGTAGGCGTGGAACGCGGCGGGCCGGAAGGGCGCCGGGCCGGAGTCGGAGGGTCCCTCTCCCGCCGCCCGCCCGGCGAGCCCGGCGTAGAAGCAGGCGTCCGCCACGAGGCGATGGGCGCGGCCGTGGTCCGGGTGCCGGTCGGACGGGGTCGGGCCGAGCACCACCTCGGGCCGGAGCCGGCGCAGGACCCGGATCAGGGCGTCCTCTTCTTCGGTGCCGTGGCGCAGGGCGCCGTCGCCGCAGTCGAGGAACTGTAGCTCGGCGGCCCCGAGGGCCTCCGCCGCGGCCTCCGCCTCGGCGCGGCGCTCCGCCACCGTGCCCCGCGTGCCGGCCTCGCCGCGGGTCAGGTGGAGGATCCCGACGCGCCGGCCGGCCCGGGCCAGGACCGCGAGGGTGCCGCCGCAGCCGAGCTCCACGTCGTCCGGGTGGGCTCCGATCGCCAGCACGTCCAGGCTGCCGGTCTGCAGGGTCGTTCCGGTCACGGCTCGATCACCTGCAGGTGCCGCCCGTCGAGATCCATCTGGTCCCACAGGGCGTCGATGAACCGCTCGCCGTACTTGCCCGGCCAGTGGCAGGTGGAGACGACCCGCTCCTGGAGGGTGCCCTCCGGCAGGCAGATGCTCCGCAAACGCTCCACCCGGCGGGCGCGGACCTCGTCCCGGCGGGCCGCAGCCGCGGTCACCTTGCCGCCGAAGGTCTCGAGCGCCCGGAGCACGTTCTGGCGGGTCTTGTCGAAAGGGCGCTCGAGGTTCGGGTCGAGCTCCAGAGTCTCCTCGCGGAGGGTGGCCAGGGCCTCCTCGACCCGGTCCCGCGCTCGCTCGACGAGGCCGGCTCCGGCGTCGCCGGCGAGCCGCCGCTCCAGGGCGTCGTCCGGTCCGAGCAGGTGGGCGAGCGCGAGCTCCATCTCGGTCAGCTTCTCCCGCTGGTGGCCCTCGAGCACCAGGGCCTGGGGGCGGAGCGCCACCCACGGGGCCTCGAGGCCGAGGGTCCGGTAGGTCGGCGCCGCCTGGGCCATGTAGGACATCTCGCCGGGGCCGAGCACCATGAGCGTGGTGCCGAGGATCGCGTCCTGGATCGCCGGACGGGCGAGCACTCCGGGGCTCACGGTGCCGGGGTTCTCGTCGAGGATCTCGCGCAGCTCGCGGATCGGGCGGGGCGGCCGCTCCGTGCCGCGCAGGACGTAGCGGTCGTCGTCGCCTCCCAGCTCCGCACCGTCTCCGGCGGTCCGCCACTCGATCCGCCGGCGCTCGCCGTCGCGGAGCTCGAACAGGGGGCTCACGCCCCTCTGAGGGCTGACCTGGAGGGCGTACCCCCGCTCCTCGATCCGCCGGTCGGCGCGCTCGGACTCCGCCTCCCAGGCGGCCCGCTCCTCCACCAGCCGCTCGAGCCAGGGGGCCTGCACCCGCTTGACGGTCGGGTCCATGGCGTCCAGCAGCAGGGGGCAGCGCTCGCCCAGCAGCTCCACCGCGAGCCGGCAGAAGGCCTCGCCGAAGCGGGCCTCGGGCCGGTAGATGCCGGCGAGCGTCTCGCTCCAGGACTCGAAGCGGTCCGAGGAGCGCAGCTCGTGCAGGCCGTCGAGGACGTCGACCACGCCGGGGCCGAGCGTGCGCATGCCGACCGGCAGGAGGGGGTCCGGGTCCTCCCCCAGGTCGAACCGGCGCAGGCCTCCGGGGGTGAGGAAGGCGGTGCGGGTGATCTCCTGCCAGTCGTGGTCCTCGGTGGCGACCCAGAACACCGGCACGGCGCGGGGGCCGGCCCCGTTCGGGGTCTCGTTCTGGGCCCCGTTCAAGGCCTCGGCCCAGCGGGCGACGGCGACCATCTTCGAGAGGGTGTACAGGGGACCCCCGAA
>JASFUJ010000197.1:0-6357 GCA_050050355.1 Acidobacteriota bacterium | reverse complement strand
GGTGTGGACCACGACCTGGTGGTCAAGCCGTTCGGCCGCAAGGGCGAGAACTTCACCATGCGGGACTTCGACCGCGGCGCCATGCAGTTCCACTTCGGCATCCAGCCCCAGGAGCTGTTCGGCCTCGACGACGAGGACGGCGACGGCGTGGTCCGCGAGGTCTCGATCGGAGAGATGAGCGCCCTCCACATCTTCGACGTGTCGAACCCGCGCCCGAGGAAGGACCCGCTGACCTCCAAGGCCCTGATCGGCAAGGGTCTCTTCAACACCATCGGCTGCACCATGTGCCACAAGCCGAAGCTCGTGACTCAGTACCGGCACGTTCCGGTGTCCCAGCCGGAGGTGCCCGAGGACCCGGCCGCCAACATCTACTACGCGGTCGACCTGACCACCGCCGGCTTCACCCCGGATCCGTTCGGTCCCGGCGTGATCGTGCCGCTCTTCGCGGACCTGAAGCGCCACTACATGGGCCCGGGCCTCGAAGAGGACTTCGATGCCTTCCACGGAGCCGAGTTCACCAATGGCGAGTTCACCACGGCCCGGCTGTGGGGCATCGCCGACACCGAGCCGTACCTGCACGACGGCCGCGCCACCACCCTGCACGATGCGATCAGCATGCACGGCGGCGAGGCGCTGACGGCGCGCAACAACTACGCGGCCCTGTCCAACTTCGGCCAGGAGGCCCTGATCGCGTACCTGAAGACCCTCCGGACACCGGACGGCCCGAACCAGGATCTGCTGCCGATCGACTTCTGATCGCACGCTGATCCGGGTCGCCGGACGGTCGCCCGAAACCACGGCGCGGGGGCGCGTGGCCCCCGCGCCGTTTCTTCGAGACCGGAACCTTCGATACCATCGAGACGGTGACCATGCAGACCTCCCCGATCCACATCCTGTCGTCCGCCTGCCTGCTCGTGGCGCTCTCGACCCTGCCGTGCCTTGCACAATGGTCCAGCGAATCGTACGAGCAGGTCGAGGAGACTGAAGCCCCCTCCGAAGCGGCCCCCGACACGCTCCGCGAAGCGGACCGGTGGCAGCCACCGGCCGTGATCGCGGAGGACTTCGGCCGCACCCCGTTGATGAAGGCGGTGAGCGCCGGGGACGCGGACCGGGTCCGTGCCCTCCTGGCCGACGGCGCCGATCCCATGGCGCGGGACGCCGCCGGCAGCACGGCGCTCTTCTACGTGCCTCCGGAAGGCCACACCGAGGCGACCAGGCTGCTGCTCGAAGCCGGCATCCCGGTCGACGAGACCAACAAGGTCGGCCTCACGCCGCTCACGGTCTTCTCGCTCCTGGGACGGACCGACCTGGTGAGGCTGGTCCTCGAGTGGTCCGGAGGCGGCGCCGACCCGAACTATCTGCCACCGGACGGCGAGCCGTCCCTGGCCCGAGCCCTCCGCAAGGGCCACCTGGAGACGGCTCGGGCGCTTCTGGAAGCGGGAGCGGACGTCGGCCCGCGGCTCGAGAAGGGCGCGGCGAGAGACGCCACCCTGCTCTACCGCCAGGCCATCGAGGGGGACGCGGAGGGGGTGCGACTGCTGCTGGAGCACGGCGCGCGGCCGGACCCACGGGTCGGCAAGGAGGGCGTCTTCTCCGGTGAAACGCCGCTGCTGGCGGCCGCCCGCCTGGGCCACGCGGAGGTGGTTCAGGTGCTGGTCGAGCACGGGGCGTCGATCGAGGCCCTCGACCAGGACGGCAAGACGCCGCTCATCCTGGCGGCCGAGGAGGGACACCTGGAGGCCTGCCGGGTGCTTCTGGAGGGCGGTGCGGACGTCGAATCCACCGGCGGCGAGAGGAGCCGGACGACCCCGCTCGGCTTCGCGGCCATGGGCGAGAACGCCGGCGTGGTCGAGCTCTTCCTGGAGCACGGCGCCGAGATCGATGTCCAGAACCGCTCGGACGTGACCCCGCTCATGCTGGCGGCCTTCGGCGAGGAGGCCGAGAGCGTGAAGCACCTGCTGGAGGCCGGCGCCGCGGTGGACCTGGAGAGCCGGGACGGCACCACGGCCCTGGTGTACGCCGTGATCCTGCGGCGGACCGAGGCCACCAGGCTCCTGCTGGAAGCGGGCGCCTCCACGGAGATCCAGGCCCGTATCCCGGAGTTCGGCTATGTGACCCTGCTGCACCTGGCCGCGGGCCGGGGCCACGACGACATCACCCGCCTGCTCCTGGAGCACGGCGCGAAGACCGGCGTCTACGGCCAGATCGAGGAGATCGGCCGGATGACGCCCCTGCTGATGGCGGCACGACGGGGCGACGGAACGATCGTCCGCATGCTGCTCGAGCACGGCGCCGACCCGACCCTCGAAGACGACGAAGGCAAGACGGCGCTCGCTTACGCGCGGGAGGGGGGGGACCGCGAGACCGCGGCGCTCCTGGAGACCGTGAGCCTCCTGGACGCGATGGCCCCGGGCGCGTCGGGCGGCGATCCCGCCGTCAGCCCCTGAAGCCCGTCGAGCAGCGGTGCTTTCGGCCCCCCCGTCCCGGGACGGGGAGGCCGAGCTCGAGGGCGTGAGCACTGAGCCGGCTCACGCCCTCCTTTTGTCGGTACCCCCTCACACCGGCCCTCTCACCCCGCGGGCTCCCGGCCGGAGGTGTCAGCGAGCGCGGACCTGGCATGCCCGGTGGCAGTGTACGCCCGCTCCTCCGCGAGGCGCTGGCAGGCGGAGCCTCCCGGCCGAAGTCCTGCCAGGCGGAGCCGTGCCGGAGGCCGGGAGCCCGCGGGGTGCGTGCCTCAGTACGCCTCGAGGTACATGTCCCGCTCCCACGGGTGGACGTGGGAGATGTAGTCCGCCCACTCCTGGCGCTTTGCCCGCAGGTAGTTCTCCAGGATGTGCTCCCCCAGCGCCTCCTTGACCACCGAGTCCTTCTCCAGGTTGTCCAGCGCCTCGGAGAGGTTGGCCGGAAGCTGGCGGATCTTCAGCCGCTTCTTCTGCCGCTCGCTCATCTCGAAGATGTTCTTGTTCACCGGCTCGCCCGGATCGAGGCCGCGCTCCACGCCGTCCAGGCCGGCCGCCAGCATGACCGCCAGCGCCAGGTACGGGTTGCACGACGGATCCGGCACCCGCACCTCGCAGCGGGTCGACATCCCGCGCCGCGCCGGCACCCGGAGGAGCGGCGAGCGGTTCTTCTCCGACCACGCCACGTTGACCGGCGCCTCGAAGCCGGGCACCAGGCGCTTGTAGGAGTTGACCAGCGGGTTGGTGATGGCCACGAACGCCCGGGCGTGGTCCAGGATGCCTCCGATGTACGAGAGGGCCAGCTTCGACAGGCCCCGCTCCGCGTTCGGATCGTAGAAGGCGTTGTCGCCGTCCGTGGTCAGCAGGCTCTGGTGGGTGTGCATGCCCGAGCCGTTGACGCCGAAGATCGGCTTCGGCATGAAGGTGGCGTGGAGGCCGCGGTCGAGGGCCACCTTCTTGACCACGAACCGGAAGGTGGAGATGTTGTCCGCACAGTCGACGGCCTCGGCGTACTTGAAGTCCACCTCGTGCTGGCCCGGCGCCACCTCGTGGTGCGCCGCCTCCACCTCGAAGCCCATCTCCTCGAGCATCAGCACCAGGTCGCGGCGCGCCTCCTCGCCCTTGTCCACCGGGGTCAGGTCGAAGTACCCGCCCACGTCGTGGGTCTCCGGGATCGCCCGCCCGTTCTCGTTGGTCTGGAAGAGGAAGAACTCCGGCTCCGGTCCGCAGACCATCTTGTACCCTCTCTTCGCCGCCCGCTCGGTCTGCTTCTTCAGGGCGGTGCGGGGACAGCCGGGGAAGTCCGAGCCGTCCGGCAGCTTGACGTCGCAGATCAGGCGGGCCACCCGGCTCCCGTCCGGGTTCTTCCAGGGGTTGACGCGGAAGGTGTCGTAGTCCGGCTCCAGGAGCATGTCCGACTCCTCGATCCGGGTGAACCCCTCGATCGACGAGCCGTCGAACATGATCTGGCCGTCCAGGGCCTTCTGGAACTGGACGCGCGGCACCTCCACGTTCTTGAGCACGCCCATGATGTCGATGAACTCCAGGCGCATGAAGTGCACCTGCTGCTCATCGGAGAGTTTCAAGATCTCTTTTGCATCCATAGTGATCTCCCGTTGTTGTCGGTTTCGCCGACTTTAGCTGATCACTTCGCAAAAAACAACCACGAAACGGCCATTGTGACCGCCAGAGACTCGCAAAACCGCGCAAGATCAATGATCATCGAGCATTCCGTGGACGCTCCGCCGGGTGCTACCATGGATCGCGACCCGACCCGCTCGGTCCCTCGGGCCGCGGCGGGGCGATCGCCCCGGTGAACCGAAGGTGACGCAGCGCCGTAGATCTCCACACGGCGGCCCTGCGGCGGCCCCCAGGTCGCACGTTCCCCGCACTCCAAACCACTCGACGGGAGGATTCCGTGAACGAGTCTGTCACCGAACGGCCAGCGCATCCCGAGGCGGAGGGAGCCGCCGGCGACTCCCGCTGGCGCACCGTCCTCTATGCCCTGGCCGCGATCGCCGTGGCCGCGCTCCTCTACCTCGCCGGCCGCCAGCTCGGTGCCTACGTCGACGCCTTCGAGCAGTGGATCCGGAGCCTCGGCTTCTGGGCGCCGCTGGCCTTCATCCTGGGGTACGCGGTGGGCACCGTCGCGTTCGCCCCCGGCTCGCTCCTGACCCTCGCCTCCGGCGCCGTCTTCGGCCTCTTCTGGGGCACCGTCTACGCCTGGACCGGCGCCACCCTCGGCGCCTGCGCGGCCTTCCTCATCGCCCGCTACCTCGCCCGGGGGTGGGTCGAGCGCAAGCTCGAGGACCGGCCCCGCTTCAAGACGCTGGACCACTCGATCGGCCGCGACGGCGGCAAGATCGTGGCCCTGTTGCGGCTCGCCCCCGTCTTCCCCTTCGTGCTGCTGAACTACGCCCTCGGGCTGACCAGGGTCCGGTTCGTCCACTACGTCTGGGCCTGCTTCGCCATGGCTCCGGGCACCCTGCTCTACGTCTACTACGGCCACATCGGCCGCCAGGCCCTCGAAGGGGGCAAGACCGTCTGGGACTGGGTGTTCCAGGTCGCCGGTCTGGTCGCCGTCCTGGCGGTGACCGTGGTGATCACCCGCAAGGCGAAGCACGCCCTGGCCGAGCAGACCGAGCTGGAGGAAGAAGAGGTGGAGGCGACCGATGGTTGACGCCGGCAGAGTCGAGGAGCTGATCCGCCCCGCGGACGAGCACAACCGCGAGCTGGTGGAGAACGTCCACCCCCCGGACTGGGTCGCCCCGGAGCCGGCGGACCGCTATCACCTGGTGGTGGTCGGCGCCGGCACCGCCGGGCTGGTGACCGCCGCGGGCGCCGCCGGGCTCGGCGCGCGCGTCGCGCTGGTGGAGCGTCACCTGATGGGCGGCGACTGCCTCAACGTGGGGTGCGTGCCGTCCAAGGGCCTGATCCGGGCGGCCCGCGCCTGGCACGACGCCCGCACCGCGGACCGGTTCGGCGGCCCCGCCGTGCCGGGCGGCGGAGCCGACCGGATCGGCGGCGACTTCGGCGCCGTCATGGAGCGCATGCGGAAGATCCGCGCCGGCATCAGCCACCACGACTCGGCCGAGCGCTTCCGGGACCTGGGCGTGGACGTGTTTCTCGGAGAGGGTCAGTTCGTGGCCTCCGACGCGCTCGAGGTCGGCGGCCGGCAACTGCGCTTCCAGAAGGCGGTCATCGCCACCGGCGCCCGCGCCGGCGTGCCGCCGATCGAGGGCCTCGAGGACGCGGGCTACCTGACCAACGACACCCTCTTCGAGCTCACCGAGCGGCCGGACCGGATGGTGGTGATCGGCGCCGGGCCGATCGGCTGCGAAATGGCCCAGACCTTCGCCCGGCTGGGCTCGGAGGTCACCCTGCTCGACCTGATGCCCCGGATCCTGCCGCGCGAGGACCCGGAGGCGGCGGAGCTCCTCCAGGGGGTGCTCGAGCGCGACGGCGTCCGGCTCGGGCTCGGGGTGACGATCTCCCGCGTGGTCACCGAGGGTGGCGCGCGGGTGGTCCACTACGAACGGGACGGCGAGCGCTTCGAAGCCCGGTGCGACGCGCTCCTGATCTCCGCCGGCCGGGCCCCCAACGTGGAGGGGCTGGGCCTCGAGGCCGCTGGCGTGGAGTACGACCGCAAGGGGATCCGGGTCGACGATCGGCTCCGGACCACCAACCAGCGGATCTTCGCCGCCGGCGACGTGGCGTCCGCGTACCAGTTCACCCACGTGGCCGACGCCCTGGCGCGGATCGCCATCCAGAACGCCCTGTTCTACGGCCGCGCCAGGGCGAGCGACCTGGTGATCCCCTGGTGCACCTACACCGAGCCCGAGGTGGCCCACGTGGGGTTGACCCACGAGGAGGCGCAGAGCGGGCTGAGCTCGGGGGA
>JASFUJ010000196.1:0-6393 GCA_050050355.1 Acidobacteriota bacterium | reverse complement strand
GCCTCGCAGCGCTCGAGGCGCGGGATCTTCAGCGTCTTCTCCACCCCGAAGGCCGCCTCCTCGAACCCGATGGTCAGGTCGTAGCGCAGGTCCGCACCGCGCGAGGGCGCCCGGCCACCCCGCCGTCGGCCCCCGGCGAAGCCGAAGCCGAAGAGGTCGCCCAGGATGTCGGCGAAATCGCCGAAGGCGGACGGGTCGAAGCCGGCGCCGCCGAACGGACCGCCCGCCGCTCCGCCCACGCCCTGGTGGCCGAACCGGTCGTAGCGCGCCCGCTTCTCCGAGTCGGACAGCACGGCGTAGGCCTCGGCCGCCTCCTTGAACCGCTCTTCGGCCTCCTTGTCGCCCGGGTTCCGGTCCGGGTGATATTTGACCGCCATCTTGCGGTAGGCGGACTTGATGGTCGATCCGTCGGCGCCGCGATCGACGCCCAGGACTTCGTAGTAGTCGCGTTTCTGAGCCATGGATTCGGTCGGGGTCCTTCCGGGCGGAGGAGCGCGCGTCGAACGTTCAGCCCGCTCCCCGGTTCAGCATGAGATCGGACAGGGTCGCAGAGATCGAGTTGAGATCGTAGACCGCCGCTTCGAGATCCGCCTTCTGGTCCGACACCAGGGCCATGCGAGCCTGAAGGAGGGTCTCGTGGATCTTCTGGCGCTCTTCGTCGGCGACCATGTCCTTGAACTGGCCGAAGACGCGCTCGTTGGTGTAGACCAGCCCCTCCAGACGGTTCTTGAGCCGCCGGATCTCCTTGCGCTCGTGGTCCGAGGCCCGGTACTCCTCCGCCTCGTCGACGAGCTTCTCGATCTCGTCCTGGGACAGGCCGCCGGCGGGCGTGATCTCGATCGACTGGGACTTGTCGGTGGCCACGTCCCGGGCCGACACGTTGACGATTCCGTTCGAGTCGATCGCGAAGGTGACTTCGATCTGCGGCACCCCCCGCGGTGCGTGGGGAATCCCGACGAGCTCGAACTTGCCCAGGGACTTGTTCTCCTTGGCGAACTCCCGCTCGCCCTGGAGCACGTGGACCTCCACCGTGTCCTGGTTGTCGACCACGGTGGTGAACACCTGGGTGTTCTTGGTCGGGATCGTCGAGTTGCGGTCGATGAGCTTGGTGAACAGGCCGCCGTGGGTCTCGATGCCGAGCGAGAGGGGGGTGACGTCGAGCAGCACGAGGTCCTTGATGTCGCCGCGGAGGATGCCGCCCTGGATGGCGGCCCCCATGGCCACCACCTCGTCCGGGTTGATCCGCCGGTTGGGCTCGCGGCCGAAGATCGACTCGACCCGGTTCGCCACCAGCGGCGTGCGGGTCTGGCCGCCCACCAGCAGGACCTCGTCGATCTGGTCCGGGCGCAGGCCGGCCTGCTCCAGGGCGTCCCGGCAGGGCCCCTCGGTCGCGTCGACCAGGTCCCGCACCAGGTCCTCGAAGGTTTCGCGCGACAGGCTCCGCGCCAGGTGCCGCGGGCCCGACTCGTCCGCCGAGATGAACGGCAGGTTGATCTCCGCCGAGGTCTCGTTGGAGAGCTCGCACTTGGCCCGCTCCGCGGCCTCCTTGAGCCGCTGGAGCGCCATGCGGTCGGCCCGCAGGTCGACACCGGTCTCGCCGACGAACTCCTCGATCAGCCAATCCATGATGCGGTTGTCGAAGTCCTCGCCGCCGAGGAACGAGTCGCCGGCGGTGGAGCGCACCTCGAAGACCCCTTCGGTGAGCTCCAGGATCGAGATGTCGAACGTGCCGCCCCCCAGGTCGAACACGGCGATCGTCTTGTTGCCCGCTTGCTCCTGGAGACCGTAGGCGAGGGCGGCCGCGGTGGGCTCATTGATGATCCGCGACACCTCGAGCCCCGCGATCCTGCCCGCGTCCTTGGTCGCCTGGCGCTGGGAGTCGTCGAAGTAGGCCGGGACGGTGATCACCGCCTCGGTGATGTCTTCGCCCAGAGCCTCGTGGGTGAACTCCTTGATCTCCTGGAGGATGAAGGCCGAGATCTCCTGGGGGCTGTACTCGCGACCGCGGATCTCCAGCTTGACGTCGCCGTTGGAGGCCTCGGCGAGGTGGTACGGGAGAATGTCCCCCGCCCGGCGCACGTGCTCGTCCGCGTGCTTGCGGCCGATCAGCCGCTTGACCGCGAACACCGTGTTCTCCGGATTGGTGATCGCCTGCCGCTTGGCGATCTGACCGACGAGACGATCGCCGTCCTCGGTGAAGGCCACGATCGAGGCGGTCGTCCGGCTGCCCTCCCGGTTGGTGAGGACCTCTGGCTTCAGGGCATCCACCGCCGCCGCGCAGCTGTTGGTGGTCCCCAGGTCGATGCCGATGATCCGGCCCATGGGTCACCGGCCTCAGGAGGCCGGCCCGTCCTCCTCCCGGTCTGCCTGGTCTTCGGGTCCGCCCTCGGCGTCCACCGGCACCGCCACGACCACCCGCGCCGGGCGCAGGAGCCGGTCGTGTAGCAGGTATCCCCGCTGGTACTCCTGGTCGACGACCGCCTCATCGACGGCGTCCGATTCCTTGCTGGCCACGGCCTCGTGCACCGTCGGGTCGAAGGCTTCCCCCTCGGCGTCCACCGGGGTCACCCCGTAGCGCCGCAAGAGCTCGTCGAGCTGGCGGAGGATCATCTCCACCCCCTGGCGCAGGTCCTCGACCGAGCCGGGAGCCGCGACCGCGCGCTCCAGGTTGTCGACCACGTCGAGCAGGTCGCGCATCGGTTCCAGGAGGGCGAACCGCTTGGCCTCCTGGCGCTCGCGCTCGGCCCGTTTGCGGTAGTTGTCGAAGTCCGCCAGGGTGCGCATGGAGCGATCCCGCAGGTCGGCGAGCTCCTGCTCCAGACGGGCCACGTCCACCCTCTTCTCCGCCTCCGCGCTCTCGACCGCTTCGGTCGCGGCCCGCATCACCTGCTCCAGGTCCTCCTCGGCGTCGAGATCGAGCACATCTCCGTCCTCGTCGTACTCCGTGTCGTCGACCGGATCCCCGTCGGCCGATGCCGCGGGGCTTCCGTTCTCGAGCCGCGTCTCTTCTTCAACCATAATCCTGTGCACTCCGCTTCCGAGAGTCCGGACGCTCCGCGACCGGACGATTCGATCACTTGGATTCGAGGGGCTCATTCTACCTCTCGAAGGGCCGGCCGGCCCGGGAACCGCGGGGCGGCTCGCGCCGTCAGTCCCCTTCGTAGCCCGCGGACGCCGCGGCCAGGACCTCGCTGAGGGCCTGCCCCAGGTAATGAACCAACGGGATGACCCGTTGATATTCCATCCTCGACGGGCCGAAGATCCCCAGCGTGCCCAGGTGGCGCCGCCCCACGCCGTAGTGGGTCGCCACGAGACTGAAGTCCAGCTCCGAGGTGAGGTCGCTGTCCTCGCCGATCACCACCCGGACTCCCTCCCCCTGCACGCAGACGTTGAGCATCTGGACCAGCCTCGCCTTGTCGGTGAAGGTCTCGATCAGACGGCGGACCCGGATCACGTCGGACAGCTCCGGATGACCGAGGACCACCTCGGTGCCGTCCACCAGCACCTCGCGCTCGGCCACCTGGTCGAGGCCCCGCTTGGCGACCTCGAGGGTGGAGCCCAGGATCTGGTCCACCTGCGCCCGCTCCTCGGCCATCATGGCCAGCAGACGGTCCCGGATCTCGCGCAAGGTCCTGCCGCCGAAGTTCTCGGTCAGATAGTTGGAAACCCGGATCAGGTCCTCCCGCGGCAGGGGGGAGTCCGTGTCGACCACCTTGTTGTCCACGAAGCCGCTCTCGGCGACCACCACCACCAGCACCCGCGAGCCGGACAGGGGGACGAAGTCGATGGCCCGGAGCACCGTCTCGCCCATGGCCGGCGTCAGCACGATCCCCACCTGCTGGGAGAGCTCGGAGAGCAGGTGGGAGGTGATCGAGATCAGGCCCTCGCCGTCGGCGGGGGCTTCGCGCAGGTTCTCGTCGATGTAGCGCCGCACGCGCGCCGGCACGGAGCGGTTGCCCATCAGCGACTCCACGAACAGGTGGTATCCGGCACCCGTGGGAACCCGACCCGCCGAGGTGTGCGGCTGGCGCAGGTAGCCGAGCTCCTCCAGGTCGGCCATGATGTTGCGGATGGTGGCGGCCGAGACGCCGTGCCGGCCCTGCTTGGCCAGCGAGCGCGAGCTCACCGGCTCGGCGCTGAGGATGTACATCAGGATGATGTCCTTGAGGATCTCCCGCTCGCGGGCGGAGAGCTCCTTCGCCTGCGAGCCCGCCGCCTGCGCTCCGCCCGTCTGATCTGGCCCATCTGCGAAGTTGCGTTCCACCATGGGTATATACCGGTCCGGTCGTGACTCGGTCGGGTTCGGGCCGTCTCCGGATCGATCCGGGGCCGGCCGGGGCCGACCGGGTTCGACCCGGGTCGATCCGAGCTGGCACTCTCGGGGAGAGAGTGCCAGGACATCTTAGCGACGACGGCGTGGAGCGTCAAGGAGCGAAGACTCCAACCCATTGACCACAAGCGACTTGTATCCCATTTGCAGCCACGGGTGACGGCCCCGGCGATTCGGCGATATCCTCCGTCCATGACCGATGGTCCTCCCTCCCCCGGCTCCCCTCTGGCCGGCCTGCGCATCGCCCTCGCCGGCCCGGGCCGGGTGGGGACCAGCCTCGTCCACTGGGCGACGGCCCGGGGGGCATCGCTGGAGCTGGTGGCCGGGCGCACCCCGGAGCGGTGCGCGGCGCTGGCCGGCGACCTCGGGGGCCGGACGGTACCGCTCGAGGCACTCGTTTCGGAGGGCTGCGACCTGTTGCTGGTGGCGGTGGCCGATCCGGCCCTGGACGACGTGGCGCACGACCTGGCACCGCGGCCGCAGGCCGCGGTCTGCCTGCACACCGCGGGCGGGCGCGGTGCGGCGGCGCTGGAGCCGCTCGCGACGGCCGGCTCGGCCGCCGGGGCGTTCCATCCGCTGAAGGCGTTCCCCGAGCCGCTGACGTCGCTCGACGAGGCCGCGGGTACCTTCTTCGCGCTGGACGGCCCCGCGCCCGCGCTCGAGCTGGGCCGCCGCCTCGCCGACGCGTTCGGCGGCACCGCGGAGGTGGTGCCGGAGCGGCTCCGCCCCCTCTACCACCTGGCGGCGAGCGTCGCCGCGGGCGGCGTCACGACCCTCGTCGCCTCCACCGCGGACCTGGTGCGGGAGCTGGGCCTGCCCGACGCGGTCGCACTGGGGTACCTGGAGCTCGCGGCCGGGGCGCTGGACCGGGTCCGGGCGGCGGCGAGCACGGCGCGGGATCGAACCGGGACGAGCGGCGAGAGCGTGTCGGACGCCATGGCTCGCGCGATCACCGGCCCCGTGGCCCGGGGCGAGCTCGACGGCTTCGCGCGCCGTCTGGAGGCCCTGCGAGCCGCCGGCCCCGCCGGCCGTCGCCGCGTCGAGCTGTTCGCGAGGCTGGCCCTGGAGACGGCGCGGCTCGCCCCCGGCGCTCGGGTCCGCGGCGACGGGGGCGGCGGGGGCGGCGACGAGGCGCTGGAGGCCGCCCTGCGCAGGCTCGGCCTCGGCCGCGGCCCGGACGCTCCCGGGTTTCTTGACCCTTCCGGGCGCGAGTGCTAGGCTTTCTCCCCTTATCTACAAGGGATTTTCGGCATTTTCGGCTTCCGGCGGCACTAGATGGTCTTCTTCAACTACAGCACGATGCAGATGGCGGCCAAGGTCGTCTACTACGGTCCCGGCCTGTGCGGCAAGACCACCAATCTGCACCACATCTACAGCCAGACTTCGACCGAATGCCGGGGCGAGATGGTCTCGCTGGAGACCGAGACCGACCGGACCCTGTTCTTCGACCTGCTGCCGATCGACGTCGGCCAGATCGCCGGGTTCAACACCCGCATCCAGCTCTACACCGTTCCCGGTCAGGTGTTCTACAACACCACCCGAAAGCTGGTGCTCAAGGGCGTCGACGGCGTGGTGTTCGTCGCCGACTCCCAGAAGCCCATGCTGCAGGCCAACGTGGACTCGCTGGAGAACCTGCGGGAGAACCTGGCCGAGATGGGTCTGGACTTGATGGAGATGCCGCTGGTCCTGCAGTTCAACAAGCGGGACCTGGACGACATCTGCTCGATCGAGGAGCTCAACGACGCCCTCAACTGGGGAAGCTGGCCGCACTACGAGGCCTCCGCCCTGCACGGCAACGGCGTGTTCGAGACCCTCAAGGGGGTCTCGAAGGTCACCCTGTTGGCGCTCAAGAAGCGACTGGCCGGTGACCGCGAGGACGAACCGGCCCCGGCCACCGAAACGAGTTCCGCGGCCACCCGAACGAGTTCCGCGGCCAGCCAGGCCAGCCCCGCGGCCACCGAGCCGGCGCCTGCAGCGACCGCGCCGGACCCCGCGCCCGAGCGGACCTCCCCTCCGAGCCGGTCCCCGGCTCGGGCCCCGGGAAGCTCCCGGCCACAAGCCCG
>JASFUJ010000195.1:0-6423 GCA_050050355.1 Acidobacteriota bacterium | reverse complement strand
ACCAGCTCGAGCCGGGCGACCTCGGGGGCGGGCGCCGCGGGCCGGAGCGTCCACCACCCCGCGACCCCCAGGGCGACGACGAGAAGGGCCGCGAGCGGGAGGATCCAGGTCCGAACCGTCGCCGGCGCGCGGGTCGGCGGCAGCTCCGGAACGGCCCGCGAATCCCGGCTTCCGCCCATCTCGCGGACCTTGTCCCGCCAGGCGGTTCGCGCGGCGGCGGTGATCGCCTCCAGGTCCTCTCCGGGGATCTCCGGCCGCGGCCCCGCCTGCTCGAGCAGCCGGCGGATCTCTCTCTCTTCCGCGTCCGCCGAGGGGTTCTCGGCTCTGGGGTCGTGGTCGGTCATGGTGCGGATCCCTCCCGTGCCGGGCGAGGGCGGAGGCGATCGTGCGCGGGCGGCGCGCTCCGCAGGCCCTGGTAGGCGGCTTTGAAGGCCTGGCGCGCCCGGGTGAGGAGCGATTCGGCGGCCTTCGGTCGCAGGTTCAGCCGTTCGGCGACGTCCCGAACGGGCAGGAGCTCGAGGTATTTCCATTCGAGGGCCCGGGCGTAGTGGGGCGGCAGGACGTCGAGCGCCATGTGGACGAGGGTCGAGGTCTCGTGGTCGAGGGCCAGGCTCTCGGGGTTGCCCGGGGGTGGAGCGCGGTAGCCGGGGACCGGCTCGCGAGCGGCTTCGAGAGCCTCCTCGAGCTCCCGGTCGACCGGCCGGATCCGCCGGGACCGGTGATGCATGAGGATCTCGTTGCGGCAGCAGGAGCAGAGCCAGGTGAGGAGCGGAGCCTCGCCCCGGTAGGTGTCGAGCTTCGCGAGGGCTTTGCAGAGGGCGGTCTGAACGAGGTCGCGGGTGAGGTCGGGGTCGCCGTCGAGCCGGCGGAGGGCGAACCGGTAGAGGGCCCTGGGGTAGCGTTCTCCGAAGGTGTCGAAGGCGCTCTCGTCGCCCGCGAGCATTCTCTCCACCAGTCGCATGTCGTCAGTCGGTTCCACGGAGTCTCCGGTACGATTCTCTCCCGACGCCTCGTCCTCCGGCCAGCGAAGCGGCACGGGACCTTTGTCGCGTTGGATGCAGCGGGGCCGGGAATCCTTCGCCGGAGCGCGGGAAGGCTGCCGGGAACCCCCGGACCGCTCCACGTGCCACCGGTCGTTGCCATGGCACCGGGCACGGTGTAGGGGAGGGGCTTGTCCCCTCCCGCCCGATCTTCGGGAGCGAGCCACCTACCGCCGCGGGTGGAACCGGTCGTACAGGCTTCTCAGCCGCTCCTGGTGGATGTGGGTGTAGATCTGGGTGGTCGAGACGTCCGCGTGGCCGAGCATCATCTGGACGGCCCGCAGGTCGGCGCCGTGCTCCAGCAGGTGGGTGGCGAAGCTGTGGCGCAGGACGTGGGGGGAGACGTCGCGCACGCCGGCCCGACGGGCGTGGCGCTTGAGGTTCTGCCAGAAGGCCTGGCGGGTCATTCCGGAGCCGAGGCGCGAGAGGAAGACCGCCTCGCTCCGCCGGTCGCGCTCGAGGGCCGGGCGGGCCTCGCGGAAGTAGCGGCCGAGCCAGCGCTCGGCGCTCTCCCCCACCGGGACGATCCGCTCCTTCGAGCCCTTGCCGAAGGCCACCAGGATCCCCTGGTCGAGCCGGAGCTGGCCGAGGGTGAGGCCCACCAGCTCGCTCACCCGCAGACCGGTGGCGTACAGGGTCTCGATCATCGCCCGGTCCCGGAGGCCGAGCTCGGTGGTCGTGTCGGGAGCTTCGAGCAGGGCCTCCACCTGGTCCTCGGAGAGGACCTTCGGCAGGCGGCCGAGAAGCTTCGGCGCATCCAGGTCGACCGCCGGATCGTCCGCGCGCTCGCCCTCCACCACCAGGTGCGCGAAGAAGCCCCGGGCCGAGGAGAGTGCCCGGGCGACAGAGCGCGGCGAGAGCCCGGCGCGCCGCAGGGCGCGCACGTGGGCGGCCAGATCCGCCGGACGGGCGGAGAGCACGTCCCGGCCGGCCTCCTCCAGGGCCTCGCCCAGGCGTTCCAGGTCGCGCCGGTACGCGGTGATGGTATTCGCAGAGAGGCCGCGTTCCACCGCCAGGTGGTCCAGATACCGGTCGACCAGCCGACGCCAGCTCACGACCGGTCAGCCCGAGATCGCCAACCCCGAGCGCATCGAATCCGTGCCCGGGGGCGCCCCCTGCCTCCCCCGGAGGCCGGCTCCCGCCGGCCGTTCCGGTGGACCGGGAGGAAGGGGGACGGGGGGTTTGGAGGGGTGATCCAGTGGACCCCCTACCGGATCCGCACCGTCGCCCGGCGGCCGAAGAACGGGTTCTGCTCGCGCTCCTCGTCCAGGCGCGTCTCCGGCCCGTGCCCCGGGTAGAGCGTATAGTCGCCCTCCAGCGCGAACAGGATCTCCCGGATGGAGCGCTCCAGGGCCGCGGCATCCCCGCCGGGCAGGTCCACCCGGCCGACGCCCCGCTTGAAGATCACGTCGCCGACCAGGATCGAGCGGCTCTCCTCGTGGACCAGGCTCACGTGGCCCGGCGTGTGACCGGGGGTGTGGAGGACCTTCAGGGACAGGCCGGCCACCTCCACGGTGCCACCGTCCTCGAACAATCGCTCCGGCTCCGGCGGCCGCCGGTAGCCGATCATCTCGGCGTACTCCGGCATCTGCTCGCTCCGCAGGTAGGGCAGGTCCTGCGGGTGCACGGTGAGGCCGATGCCGAAGTGCTCGGCCACCGGGGCCGCGTGGGCGATGTGGTCCAGGTGGCCGTGGGTGAGCAGGATCGCCTCCGGCGCCCAGCCCTCGGATTCGATCTTGCCGATGATCCGCGCGCTCTCGGCGCCCGGATCGACCACGGCCACGGCGGGCGGGACGCCGATGACGTAGCAGTTCTCCGCGAAGGGTCCGACGGTCAACCGCGCCAGGATCATGCCGCCCGAGCTCAAGCCTCGCCCCCGGCCCGGACCGGGACCGCCGTCGTGGACCCCGTCTCCTCCGGTGCGCTCACGCCGTGCTCCCGGCAGAGGGCGAGCACCTCGTCCTCCTCCAGCGTGTGGTCCGAGTCCTTCGCCGCCTCGAAGATGGCCCGGACCAGCTCCGGCTCCGGCTCGATGCGCCGATGGCGCAGCCAGTAGACGACGTTCGACTCGCCGCACATGGGCCCGATCTCGATCTCCTGGTGACGCCCCACGAGGCTGGCCGGCACCGAGCTGTAGACCAGGTCGGCCAGCCAGTCGTCCCCCTTGGCCCGGGCCTTGATGATCGCCGCGGCGTGGACGCCGGTGCCGGTGCGGAAGGCGTCCCGGCCGACCACCGGATAGTTGTCGGGCAGCGGCTCGCCGGTGACCTCCGCCGCGAACCGGCAGTACTCGGCGAGGCCGGAGAGGTCCCGGTCGATCCAGCGGAGGAGCTGCATGTTGACCAGGAGCAGGTCGATGGGGGCGTTGCCCACCCGCTCGCCGATGCCCACGGCCGTGCCGTGAAGCCGGTCCGCGCCGGCCCCGGCGGCAGCCAGGGCGTTGATCACCGAGAGGTCCCGGTCCCGGTGGCCGTGCCAGTCCACCTTGACGTCGTCGCCGACGATCTCCCGGATGAAGCGGATCACGTTGCGGGCGCCGTTGGGGGTCGCGTGGCCCACGGTGTCGGCCACGCAGACCCGCTGGGCGCCGGCCTCGACCGCCGCGGAGTAGAGGCGGCGCAGGTCGTCGGGCCGGGCGCGGGTGGTGTCCTCGGTGACGAACATCACCGGCAGCCCCTCGCCGAGGGCGAACGAGATGGCGTCCTCCGTCATGCGGAGCATGCGGTCCATATCCCAGCCCTCGGTGTACTGGCGCACCGGCGAAGAGCCGATGAAGCAGGCGGCCTCGACCGGCACCCCGGTCTCCTGGGTGATCTCGGCGATGGGCTCGATGTCGGCGCGCACGGTCCGCGCGGCGCAGTTGGCCTCGATCGGCAGGCGGTGGTCGGCGATCTCCCGCGCCAGCCGGAGCGAATCCTCCTTGGCGTGGGGGCCGGCCCCGGGCAGCCCGATGTCGGCCGACTCGATGCCGAGGCCCACCATCATGTGGAGCATCTTCAGCTTCTGCTCGATGGTCGGGTTGCGGGCCGACGGCGACTGGAGCCCGTCGCGGAGGGTCTCGTCGTCCAGCTCGACCTTCCCCCGGGCCGGCATCAGCTCCTCGCCGGCGTGGTGGTTCCAGTCGTAGATGAGCTCTGATTCGTTGGGCAGCACCATGGCGCCTCCGATCGATTCGTGACTGCGGCGAGCGACTTGCTGATTATACCGACCAGAGCTGCCAGGGCTCCGATGCCACCGACGGCGGCCCGGAGACGAAAAGGCCGATGGCCCGGGACGGACCATCGGCCTCGGTGACACTGCGAACGCGGCGATCAGTTGTCCGGGCAGGTCCCCAGCGTCGGCAGCGGCGGGCCATAGGTGTTGAAGAGCAGGATCTCGCACTCGACCGAGAACGAGGACTCGCTCAGGGGGATCACCGTGAGCTCCACCTCGGGACCGGCGTCACAGCTCGGATCGCAGTCGTAGCTGTGCTGGATCTCCTCGCTGCCGGTGAGCACGATGCCCGACCCGTCGCCGAAGTCCCAGCGGTACTTCCACAGGTCGCTGTCGAGCTGAGTGCAGCCGGCGTCGAAGTCACACACGTAGGGAGATCCGGAATTGTCCGAACAGTCCCAGTCGAAGCACGCCTGGTTCGCCGCCTGGGCCGGAAGGGCGAACGCTAGCGCCAGGGCGGCCAGCGCCGGGATCATCCAGAGCTTGTAGTTCGATGTCTTCATCCAGTTGACCTCTCTTTGTCGATTGTGTCGTGGTAAATTTTTCCATGGCAATTTGCGAACGGCTCGCCATATTAATTCACCAAAAAACCGAGGTCAACCTATTTCTGTGAGCTTCTGCGCGCCGGATCCTCCCCCGGCTACCTCGCCACGGTCGCGGCGATCCGGTCGCCGACGCCGGAGGTGTCCAGGTCACCGCCCAAGTCGGCGGTGGTCTGGCCGGACTTGAGGGCCCCGGCGACGGCGTCCTCGACCCGCTTCGACGCCTCGGCGTGGCCGAGGAAGTCGAGCATCAGGGCCGCGGAGAGGACGGCGGCCAGGGGATTGGCCTTGCCGGTGCCGGCGTACTTGGGGGCGGAGCCGTGGACCGGCTCGAACATGGAGACCTGCCCGGGGTGCATGTTGGCGGAGGCGGCCAGCCCGAGCCCCCCCTGGAGCGCCGCGCCGAGGTCGGACAGGATGTCGCCGAACATGTTATTGGTCACGATCACGTCCAGCAGATAGGGCTTTCTCACCATCTGCATGGCCAGCGCGTCCGCGAACATGTGCTCGGCCTCCAGGTCCGGATAGTCGACGGCGACCTCCTCGTAGCAGCGCTGCCACAGCCCGTGGGCGTGCTGCATGACGTTCGACTTGTCCGCCATGAGCACCTTCTTGCGGCCGTGCTCCCGGGCCCACTCGAAGGCGGCCCGGATGATCCGCTCGACCCCCTTGCGGGTGTGGATCTCCTCCTGGATGGCCACCTCGTCGGGCGTTCCCTCCTTGAGCCGGCCGCCGGCCCCCACGTATGCCCCTTCGGTGTTCTCCCGGAACACCACGAAGTCCACCTCCGACTCGTCGCGGTCCTTGAGCGGGCACAGGCGGGTGTCGTAGAGCTTGATCGGGCGGAAGTTGATGTAGAGGTCCAGCCCGAACCGGGTGCCGAGCAGGATGTCGGCGGCGTGCTTCATGTCCGGGATGCGCGGGTCGCCGTAGGCGCCGATGAAGATTGCCGAGTAGTTGTCCCGGAAGTCGTCGAGGGCGCCGTCCGGAAGGGTCTCCCCGGTCTCCAGGTAGTGGTCGGCGTCCCAGTGGAAGGTGTGGAGCTCGAGGGGAAGATCGAACCGCCCGGCCGCCGCCTCCAGGACCTTCACCGCCTCGGCGGTGACGTCCTTGCCGATGCCGTCGCCCGGCAGGACGGCGATCCGCTGCGGCCGACGGTCGCGTGGATCGGTGTCGTTCATCGCGGCGGGGATCGTAGCATGCCGGGGGTTCGAGGGCCGCCGGGCGGAGGGCTCCGCGGGAGGGTTTGCCGGGAGAGGGTGAGGTTGTATCCGGGGTTGCCTTGCACCCGGGTCGGTCCGGGGGCTCCCGGCCTCCGGCACGGCTCCGCCTGGTAGGACTTCGACCGGGTGGCTCCGCCTGCCAGCCGCTCTGGTCGACCGGAGAAAGCCGGTGTGAGGGGGTGTTGCGGGAGTCACTCCGCGCCGCTCCACCGATTCACTGTTGGCGGTGGTACCGACCGATCCGGTGTAGGGGCGGGGCTTGTCCCCGCCCGCCCCCCAGCCCCAACGATCCATCCCCCTCACGCGTCTGCCAGAGTGTGAGCGACACGTCCACAGCCGCCGCCGGGCTCGCCGCGGGAACGGACCGCCGGCGGGGCGCGGCGCGGACCACCGGCATGACGACCA
>JASFUJ010000194.1:0-6428 GCA_050050355.1 Acidobacteriota bacterium | reverse complement strand
CTCGCCACCTGCCTCGCGCCCGCTGCGAGTCGAGCTCAGACGGCCGCGATCGGTGACGAGATCGAGACCATGAACCTGGGCCAGCTCGACTCCGCCCTGCTGAACGGGGAATTCGACGCCGGCGGCGCCACGGCCACGAAACCCGAAGAGCCCACGGAGGGCGAGCCGAGCCTGAGCGAACGGGCCGGGCGGGCCGGCGCGGCCCTCCCCGGCGTCGGCCTGGTGATCCCCCAGGGCTCCCAGGCGTGCTGGGAGGGCGGCCAGGACGCGGGCTGCTACACGATGGATCTCTCGGCCCGGCCGTGGGGCCCCACCGGCAACGGGCCGCTCGACACCGAGGCCCTGGAGGCCCGGTACTACGGGGGAATGGAGCACCGGGGCGGGAGCTGGCCGCGGGGCATGGCCGCGGAGCTGCTGTGGCCCGCCAACGAGACCGTGCTCATCGCCGCGTTCGAGGGCCGGTGCTCCTGGGTGAGCGTCCAGCCCGCCGGGCGGAACGGCAAGCCGACCTGGCAGGAGGTCTACGACCTGGCGACCACCACCTCCCGGTGCTCGCCGGTCTACCGGGACTGCTGGTGGGCGACCAAGGCCGGCGGCTCCCAGGAGACGGCGATCGAGGCGACCGAGCGCCAGATGCGCGCCTGGAAGCTCTGCGAGAGCGGAACGATCACCCAGACGTCCTCCCTGTGCACCTGGCCCATCTGGTACCGGGTCGAGGTGCCGGCGGATGCCCCCTGGTGCGAGCCGGAGCCGGAGGAGCCGGGCGACGGGGAAGAGCCGGGTGACGGGGGAGAGCCCGGGGAGCCGGGAGAGTGCCCGGAGTGTCCGACGTGCGAGGAGTGCCCCGAGTGTCCGACGTGCCCGGAGTGCCCCGACTGCCCCCCGGAGCTCCCGGAGTGCGAAGGAGCCTGCGCGGAGCTGGCCGACCGGGTGCAACAGGCGCTCGGCTTCCCCCGGAGAAGCATCCTCCCGGACGGCAGCGGCGCCCCGGACCCCGAGGGCAGGTACCAGTTCATCCCGGCCTGGCTGAGGCCGGTCCTGGAGCGCCTCGCCGATCGCTGCCAGGACGCCTCCGGATGCTTCCGCCCGCCGGTGCCGAGCACCGGCCAGAACCACGTGGAGCTGGTCGAGTGAGGAGTGAACCGTGAGAGTGTTCCGCAGCCCGATGCGGAGCCGCGGGGCGTCGCCGGCACCGCCGGCGCGACGGTCGGCGCCCGTCGTCGGGCGGCCCGCGCGGGACACTCTCCGGCGGTCCGAGATCCGCCACATCCTCCACGGCCCCCTCGTTCAGCCGGAGCGCGAGGCGGACCGGGCGGCCGATGCCGTCCTGCGCATGCCGGAACCGGAGGAGCGCATCCAGGCGACGGACGGCGGCGGTCGCGAACCGCAAAGGGTGCCGATCCGGGAGCGGTCCGGGCCGCGCGTGATGCGGGACGTGGAGTCCTGCGGCCGGGAGTGCGAGGAGCAGTTCGAGCGGTGCCTGGAAACGACCCGATTCCCCCCCGAGTGCCTCGCCGCGCGACAGAGCTGTCTCACCCTCTGCCGGCCCCGGGTCCTGATCTCCTCCGCGAGCATCCCGAACGACCGGATCGTCTTCCACCTGCGGCCCGCCGACAACGAGGGGGATCTGACGCTCCGGCTGCTCGGGGACGGCGTCTCCCACGACGTCTTCACCGGCCGCCTCCGATCGGGCGACTACCGGACGAGCTTCGGCATCCCCAGCTTGCCGGAGGAGGAGTTCACCCGCCTGGTGGGGATCTGGCGGGTGGGGGGCACCGACTACTCCGGAGGCGGCGGCTTCCACATCAAGGTGCTCGGAAGCTACCGCCACTCGCAGTACAACATCCCCCACGAAAGCTCCTGCACGGGAGCGGCCCTGAGAGCCTACGTCACCGATTCCGACTGCAACTTCACGCGCACCACGCTGCGCGCACGCTTCATCTCCCAGGTCAATCTGAACGGCAGCGGAGTCTCCATCGACCACGGGAACCTCCAGAAGGAGGCGTACTGCGTCGGCCGGCCCGGCGCACCCGGCGATGCGGCGAACCGGTCGTTCCGCCAGGCCGGGGACTTCCACGGAAGCTGCGGGGGGAACACCGGCGCTCTGGGCAACTCGACCGTGGCCCGCCGCCCGAACCACCCGGACCTGGACTGCGACGACCGGGTCTACATCCACACCCAGGGGGTCAAGACCGTGACCGACCTGTGCCCCGGCTGCGCGGTCGCCCAACTGGACAACTTCACCACCGCCACCGACTGCTCGGGCATCACCGACCTGGGCAACTTCCTGACCATCAAGCTCTTCTAGAGTCATGAGGACGTTCGCCAGCCCCACCCCGACTCGCGGCACCACCAGGGTGCCGGGGCGCCGCCCGCCTCCGCAGACCGGCTGCTACGCAAGGACCTCGCGACGGGCGAAGGTCGGCCGGGTCATTCAAACCACCCGGATACAGGCCGAGCTCACCGTGGGCCCGGTGGGCGGCGTCGCCCGATACGAGATCGACCGCACGGCCGACGCCGCTCTGCGCACGCCGGTTGCGGAAGAGCGCATCCAACGGAACGGAGAGAGCTGGGAGGAACGAGTCGCGCGCTGGCGGCGGCGACTGAGAGGCTATCGGGAGCGGGCCGGAGAGGAGGCCTCGGAGATCGCGGATCGTCTGGAGGGCTTCGTGGACCGGGCCGTCGAGCGGGGGCAACAACTGGGTGAGCGCGCCTTGCAAGAGGCCGAGGACACGTTGGATCGGGCGGAGCGAGCCGGCGAACGGGCGTTGGAGGAATTGGAGGACTGGTGGTCCAGCGGCAGCGGCGACATCACCAGCATCACCTTCGACGGGACCGAGGTCACGCTGCACGGCACGGGCGGAATGTCAGCGCGAGCCCGCTCCGGCCTGACCGTGCGCCATCGCAACAACACCGAAGGCCTGGATTACACGCAGCCCGAGTATCAGGACGTTCCGGACAAGGGCCCGGTCCCCGAGGGCGACTACTACGTCGAGCCCGACGAAGTGGACAACAACCCGCCTTCTGCGGCCTGGGGTGGGCACCGCGTCAGACTGCACGAGTCGCTGGTGACCCGGGCACGGCGGCGCCTGAGCACCGAGCGCAGCGGAGGCTTCTACCTCCACGGCGACGGCGGGAACGACGGGACCGCCGGCTGCATCGGGGTGATCTCACTCTCCGAGAACGCCCGGATCCATGCCCTGATCGAGGCGAACAGCGCTCGCATCCCCGTGACCGTCGACTATCCGGAACCGGCTGAAGCCGAGGAGGAAACCGGAGGGGTCCAGCGCTGGCCCTTGGAGCACCCCCTCCTCCAGGCTCCTCGACTCCAGAGATTGCTCACGACAGCCGAGGTGGCCCGACGACCGCCCGGTCCACTCGTCCAGCGCGAAAACGGCGAGACGACTCCTGCACTGAGCTACCTGGTGGAAGCCGGGATCGAGAAGCTCCACGACGACGAGGCAGGAGGCTACGGAGAGCACTACTACGACACCCTCGCCCGCCACCTCTTCGAGGTGGCCCTCGACCGGGAAGGGGGCGACTACGGAGAGGCGTTCGACCGCCTGAACGAGCTACAGAATGGTGACCTGGGCTTCGAGCTGCAGCGAGAGTACACCGCGCTGGTCGGGACCGACTCGACCAACGGTTGGGACAAGTTCCGGCACTTCGCGTTCACGGCGTACCTCCAGTACCACAGCGGAGGCATCCTCGCGCCCGAGCTCTTCACGTACGGCAAGGAGCTCTGGGATGCGATCGAAGGGGTCTTCGGGGCGGACCCCGAAGGCTACAGCGTCCCGGACATCCGGGCCGACAACCGGGGCGAGGCCTTCGCCGAGCAGATGCGGGCCCGGGAGATCCGCGAGACGCAGATTCGGAGCGCCGAGGAGCTCGAGCGGGCCCGCCGCGTGTTCATTGACCAGAACCCTGCCGACGTGCAGTGGTTCATCCTGAACTTCGGCAGATGAAGCGATGACGAGATCGTCGACCCCGAGGAGCCGGCCCGCAGCGACGGTGCCCTCCCCGACGTTCCATCCGACCGCGGGCAAGTCCCAGCAGACCGCGCCGCAGATGTATGATGACGATCGGAGCAAACCATCCAAGCCTTCGGGAGGCAGGCCATGAAGCACTTCGCCACCCCAAGCCCCACCCGCCGAACCACCCGGACCCCGCGGAGGCGACCGGCCGCACAGGCCCGCGGGCCCGCGATCACCCTGCGGCGAACGGAGATCCGTCAGATCCTCCACGGCCCCCGTCTCCAGGCCAAGCTCACCCTCGGTCCGCCGGACGACGCCTACGAGCGCGAGGCGGACCGGGTGGCCGACGCCGTCCTGCGCATGCCGGAGCCGGACGAGCGCGTCCAGCGCATGTGTCCGGAGTGCGAGGACGAGCTCCAGCGCCAGCCGATGGACGACCTGGAAGAGGAGGAAGAGCTCCGGACCAAGAGCCTTCCGGGCCCTCGCGGTGAACCCTCGGAGATCTCCGACGGCCTCGCGGCGCGCATCCAGGCGCTGCGCGGTGGGGGGCGGCCCCTGCCGGAACCGGCCCGGGCCTTCTTCGAGCCCCGCTTCGGCAGGAGCTTCGCCGGGGTCCGGATCCACGACGACTCCCGGGCCCAGGCGCTGGCCCGGTCCGTCCACGCCCGCGCCTTCACCGTCGGCCGGGACGTCGTCCTCGGCGCCGGCGAGCCCGCTCCGGGGACTCCGGGCGGCAGGCGGCTCCTGGCCCACGAGCTGACCCACGTGGTGCAGCAGACCGGCGGCGGTCCGTGAGTGGCTCCGTTCCTGCCGTGGCCCGGCGCCCCGTCCGCCGCGTGCCGCGAGGAGCGCTCTCGCTGCCCGCGGTCGGGCACCATTCCACCCGCATCCGCCCCATCCTCCACGGCAACCGGCTGCTGCGCGCCTCCAGGAATCCCTCGCCCCCTCCGGGACCGGCCCCGCGACCGCGGCGGATCGCCATCGACTGCTCCCTCTGGCCCAAGCACCTGGCGGCGTTCGCCCTCAACGTGGCCACGTACTACCTGCAGACCGAGCTGGGGGCCAGTCCGCCCCACACCGGGACCTGGTGCGCACCCAACGGCAGGCTTTGCGAGGTCTACTTCGCGGGGTCGCCTTCGGACCCGCAGACACTCAGCGTGATGGTCAGCATGGTCAAGATGCCGGAGGCGGTCATCGCCCTCGCGCCCACCGTCGGCCCGCGGCGGGAGTACCTGTGTTGACCGGGTAGCTCTCACCCGATGGCCGTGAACCGAACCCGAAGGAGACCCGACCATGCACATCCCCGTCAACGCCATCCGCATCGCCCAGCGCCGTTTGCAGCGGGACGGCTTCGATCCCGGCCCGGCCGACGGCCAGCTCGGCCCGCGGACGGAGGCCGCCCTCGACCGGGCCCTGACCGCGCGCCGGGGTGAGCTCTCCCCGGATCACGCCGGCGGCATCCTCGGCCGCTCGCGGCGCCGGAAGGTGACCGCGTACATCCAGCTCCTGGCCCGGGACGCCGGGGTCGAGAGCGGCACGATCGACGGCTTCTGGGGTCCCCAGACGGACTTCGCCTTCGGCGAGCTGGAGCACTTCGAGGAGCACGGAGAGCTGCCCCACGCCTGGCGGGACTTCACCGGCCCCGAGGCCAACCCCAACGGCTGGCCCCTGGAGACGGAGGCGGAGCTCCGCGCCTTCTACGGCGAGCCGGGGAACCCCCCGCTGGTGCGGATCGACGCCCCCTACCCCCTGCGGCTGAGCTGGAACCTCAACCAGACCGTCTCCCGCATCGCCTGCCAACAGCGGGTGGCGGGGTCCCTGGAGCGGGTGCTCACCGGGGTGCTCGACCACTACGGCTCCGACGGCGTCCGGGAGCTCCGCCTCGACCACTACGGGGGCTGCTTCAACGCGCGCAGGAAGCGGGGCGGCACGGAGTGGTCGACCCACGCCTGGGGGATCGCCCTGGACTTCGACCCCGAGCGCAACCGGCTCCAGTGGGGCCGGGACCGGGCGGCCTTCGCCCGGCCGGAGTACGACCGCTGGTGGGAGCTGTGGGAGCAGGAGGGCTGGATCAGCCTCGGCCGGGTGGCCAACTTCGACTGGATGCACGTCCAGGCGGCGCGCCGCGTCCCGCGGTAAGATCCCGCACAGAGTCTTCGATGATGATCGATCGGCGACAGATCCTCGCGGGGCGATCGCCTCTGGTGGTCCTCGTCTCGCTGGGCCTGCTCTGGCTGACCACCCTCGCCGTGGGGCTCGGTGGCTGTACGTACTCCTCCGAGCCTCCGGCCGGGCTCGCGACTCCGGCGACGGGGGAGCCGCTCGCTTGGATCGCGAGGGCGGAGCTCACGGCGCCCCCCGGAGCCCGGCGGGAGCCGGAGCCCGACGAGGAGCTGCCGTACTTCTGGCGCGGCGCGCCGGTGACGCTGGAGCTCGAGCTCGCCCCCTCGGCCC
>JASFUJ010000193.1:0-6435 GCA_050050355.1 Acidobacteriota bacterium | reverse complement strand
ATCCAGAGGACCAACGCTGGGGGGTTTGGAGGGGAGATCCAGAGGATCATCCAGGTCGATCGGAGCGGCGTTCCCGACGGATCGGGAAGACCCGACTCACTCGTCACGAGCCCGCTCTTTGTGGATGTCTAAGGCCGGGCCCGCCCGGGCACCAGGAAGATATCGCCGCTCCGGTTGATGTTGGCCAGGTAGGTCATCACCGGTCCGCCGGCGACCACCTCGGTGGACACCGACCAGTTTCGGCCCGTGTCCATGCCCTCGAAGATCGTCCCCAGGTTGAGCTCCAGGTGCTGGCGCTGCTTGAGCACCAGGGTGCGCGTGGCGAGCACCCCGCCGTTGGCGTCCCGGAGCGTCAGATCGAGCTCGGTGCGGCCGTCGAAGAGGCTCACCACGCCGTACTGGCTCCGGAACAGGTCGGACTGCTCGGAGCCGAAGTCGACGGCGGTGTCGCTCGCGGCGGCGTCGGCGGGGCGGCTGTCCACGAGCATGCCGAAGCGGTCGCCGCGAGGGTTCTCGGACAGGATCATCGCCACCACCCGCGGCGCCGTGCCCTGGGGGTTGTCCCAGGCGATCTGCAGCGCCCCGGTGGCGGTCTCCTCGCCGAACAGCTCGTCGATCACGTCCTCGAGGAACAGGACCCCGCCCGCGGGGACCGTGCGGCTCGCCTCCATGGGCTCGGAGTTGTTCTGGCCGCGCAGCAGGAGCTGGAAGGTGAGCTCCGTGGGCACCGACGCGTTGTTGAGCACCGTCAGGGCGGTGGTGAGGAAGACTCCGAACTGGCCGGGGCTCCGGACGACGCGCGGCACCACGATGTCGGCCGCGTTCACCGGCTCCTGGGCGGGGATGAAGATCTGGTCCTCGCTCCCCACCTCGAGGAGGGTGGAGGAGGCCAGGAACCGGACGCCGTCGGAGGTGAACCGGACGGTGAACGGGCCTTCGCGCTCCGCGGCATCGGGGAAGAGCACGCCGAGCTGCATGAAGCGCATGCGCTTGGCGCTCAGGGCGAAGGAGGCGGGATCGCCGACGGGGTCGCCGTGGCGGTCGGTGAGCCTCATGTCCACCCGCCCCGGCTCGTCGTCGACGTTCGCCGCGAGCAGGGTGGCGATGAAGCCGTCACCGTCCAGGATGCCGGTCACCACCTTCTCGTCGGCGCTCCACTCGCCCTCGGCCTGGCCGCCCACGAACTGGCCGAAGCTCCCCTCCGCCGGGTTCGTCTGGTTGACGAAGGCCCGGCTGATGGTGAGCACCGCGGGGGTCGAGCCGCCGGTCCCCAGGGTCCGGATCCCCACCGAGCCCTGGCCGGCCGAGACGTCGAAGACCTTGTCCAGGAGGTTGGGGAGGTAGAGGGACTCCGAGGGCGCCAGGGTCAGGGTGCGGGGCTCGGACGCCGGCTGGAAGCCGCGGGGGAAGAAGATCAGCTCCACCAGGGCCGCGGCCTCGCCGGAGTTGTACAGCCAGACGTCGCTCTCGAACGTTCCGGTGTCGCCCCGGGCGCCGAAGATGGTCCACTGGAGGAACTGCTCCTCGACGGCGGGATCGAAGGGGGCGTCGGCCACCTGGACGGTCATCTCGTCCCGGGCCACCTGTCCGAACTCGCCCTCGAGGGCGACCTCCACGACGTGGGGGCCCGGGGTGGTGAAGACGTGCATGCGGCAGAAGGTGTCCGCGTCGCACCGGGTGTCGTTGAAGCCCACGGCGCCGTCGCCGAAGCTCCAGTCGGCGCTCCGGGCGGGCCCGGAGAAGGTCGCCATGAGCTCGACCGGCTCCCCGACCTCGATCTCCTCGCCGGGCGCCTCGTGCAGGGCCACCGTCACCGGGGTGATCGGCGGGACGACCACCTCGACGGCGGCGCTCTGCGTCTCGCCGCTGCCGTTGAAGGACGCGATCCGGTACCGGTAGGTGGTCGCCGGGGCGATCGACAGGTCCTGGAAGATCTCGACGTCGGTGCTGGCCGTGCCGACCTGCTCGAAGTCGCCGCCGTTCGTGGACCGGTAGATCCGGAATCCCTCCTCGTCCGACGACGCGTCCTCCCACGTCAGGAGGATCGACGCGCCGACGAGCTCGCCGGCGACGCCGGTGGGAGCCTTCGGTCCAGACGGGCCGGCGCTCGGGAGCTGGTAGAGGAAGCGGGCCGCGGCCAGGTCGTCGCCGTTCTGCGACGCTCCCCGGCAGTCCCCGTGGGCGTTGGCCCGCATCAGGGCGTCGTTGAGCGTCGGTCTGGAGCTGCAGCTCGGGCTCGAGGAGTCGCCGCAGGAGTGGCCGAGGCCGAGCGCGTGGCCGAGCTCGTGGCCGTAGACCTCCTGGATCGACAGCCCGTAGCAGGAGGTCGTGTTGCGCATGCACTCGATCCCGTCGTTCATCACGACGTCGCCGCCGAGGATGCGCACGAACGTCCGCCCGCGGAAGGTGCCCTGCGTGTTGGTGGAGAACCAGGGGCCGCCGATGGCGAGCGTGCCGCCGCCCGAGGCGCAGCGGAAGGTCCCCGCGATCTCCTGGTTGGGGTCGCCCTGGAGCAGCACGTTGAGGTTGTCGAACCCGCCGCTGGTCAGGCCCCGGCTGGCGGAGGTCCGTCCCCCGTAGACCAGCCGGATCGGGGTCGCGGGGTCGGCGCCCCAGGAGGCCAGGGCCGTCCGGAAGTGGGAGACCCCGCCGTCGGGCAGGCCCAGCAGGTCGTTGCGGTGCATCAGCCAGCGCACCGAGCCCCCGGTGTCGAACTCGAACCACCGCAGGTTCAGGCCGGCGGCCTCGAACAGGGTGTACTTCTCGAACAGGCGCCCGGTGTCGGCGCCCTGCACGAAGTAGTCCGGCTCGCGCTCGATTCCTGCGGCCCGATCGGCGAGCCAGTCGGCGAAGGCGTCGTAGTCGCGTGCGTGGTGGCTCCGGGGGTCGGGGGTCTCACCCGGCGCCACCAGCTCGGTGGCCTCGGTCAGGTTGCGCACCGCCATCGGGGCGGTCGCCGGCAGGTCCACCCGGTGGAAGGCGCCGAGCATCAGGTGCAGGATGCCGAAGGTGCCGTCCTCCCGCGGTAGCAGGAAGAGCAGCGCCCGGTTTCCCGCCTCGAACCGCGGGGCACCGTAGACGTGGAACCCGATCCCGTCCGGCCGCACGCCGCCCGGCACGCGGACGATCAGGGTGGTGCCGGGGGCCGAGCCCGCCAGCAGCCGTTCGATCTCCACCGTGTAGTCGGTGGCGGGACGTCCGGCCTCCGGCGCCGGCTCGACCGACGTGATGCGGGCGTCGACCACGGCCCCGGCCCCGTCCTCGACCTGGGCCAGGAGGTCGGCGTCGGCCATCATGATGTACGTGGTGGCGGAGAGGGGGATGGTCGACGCCAGGACGGCGACGACGGCGAACGCGAGACTCAGGCGGTTCAAGGACATCAGGACCTCGGCTGCGTGGGTTCCGGTGGGGTCGGAGAGACGCATTCCGACTCATGGCGGACCGGCATATTACCACAGTGGGCGGGGGAGGCAAGCGCCGGGCTCAGTGCCGCCGCCGCACCGGTTCGCCCGCCACGGCCGTGCGGTTGCGGCCGGTCTCCTTGGCCACGTACATGGCCGAGTCGGCCAGTCGCAGGAGGGTGCCCTTCGCCCGGTCGGCGGACAGGTCGTCGCCCAGGTGGCGCCGCAGCGTGGCGACGCCGACCGAGCACGTCAACCCCTTGAGGTGCAGGGGCTCCTGCTGGATCTCTCCGGGCTCGTCGCAGAACATGCTCTCGACGATCATCGAGCGGATCTCCTCCGCGAGATCGACGGCTTCCGGCAGCGCGAGGCCGGGGGCCACGACCACGAACTCGTCCCCGCCGTAGCGGGCCGGGAACGCGTCGCTCGCGCCGACGCACCTCCTCAGGATCGCGCCCACCTCCTGGAGCACCTGGCTCCCGGCCAGGTGTCCGTGGGTGTCGTTGACGCGCTTGAAGAAGTCCAGGTCGAGGAACAGCACCGCCAGGTCCCGTTCCGTCTCCTGGGCCACGCTCACGGCGCGGGTGAGCGCGATGTGGAGGTAGCGGTCATTGAACAGGCCGGTGAGGTTGTCGCGCTTGGCGATCTCCTGGGCCTGCCGGCCGTCGAGCACGTTCTGGATCGAGATCGAGATGTAGCCGGCGAAGATGTCGAGCAGGTTCAGGTCGTCGGCCGTGTAGTCCTGCCGATCCTGCCGGTTGACCAGCTCCAGGACGCCGCAGACCTCGTTCTCGATCCGGATGGGGATCGCCACCAGCGTGTTGGTGGTGTAGTCGGTCTCCTCGTCGATGCCGTCGTAGAAGTGCCGGTCCTTGCTGGCCTCGGCCGTGCAGTAGGCCTTGCCCGTGGTGTAGACGTGCCCCGCGATCCCGCTGTCGGCGCGGATCTCTCGCCCCAGGAGCTCGCCCGCCTTGTCCCCGAACGCGGCGATGAACGTGATCTTGTTCCGGGACCGGTCCTTGCGCTTGTGGGCGGGGTCGTCCAGCAGGATCGACCCCGCCGCGGAGGGCACGAACTCGTTGGCCTTGCGCAGGACCTCGACCAGGTTCTCCGAGAGGTTCAGCTCGCGGGGAAAGTGGGGGTTGGCGCGCCGGCGCTGGAGAAAGCGGTCGAGCCGGGCCGGATCGAGGCACTTCAGCTCGAGGTCGTGCTCCGCCCGCGAGCCCTCGGCGGATGGCGAGGGCGCGGGGAAGTGGCGGCCGGGGGGACTCTGGGGCTCTGGCATCGCGAGGTGCTCGCAAAACCATACCAGAAGCGGGCTTTTACAGGGTCGCGACGGCTCCGGCCGGGCACCGGGCGCCGCCGTTCCCTCCGTGGACGATCCACGCCGCCCCGGGGTCTCCGGCGACGGGGCGGACCCAGACCTCGCTGCCTGCCGGGAGCGCCCGCCCGCACGGCTCCATGAGCACGGCGGGCTGCGGACCGAGCCGGTCGAGCCCGAGCTGGGCGGCCCACAGCAGGGCGGCCGCGGCCAGGAGCCAGGGCGCCTGCCGTCCGCCGGGGCTCCCGGTTCCGGCGCCGGTGCGTCGGCGACGGGGCCACGCCACGACCGCCAGCGCCCACCACGCGACGACGGCGGCGCACGCGGGGAGCATCCGGGGGTGGAGCAGGAACGGTGCGACCGCCGGCGGCGGACCGGGTCGCGGTGCCGCCAGGGCGGCGCGGGCCCGCTCCAGGTTCTCGGAGACCCAGGGATCGTCCCCCAGGTGTCTTCGGGCCCGCCGGTACCAGAGCACCGCCTCGGGCAGGTGGTCGATCCGGTGGAGCGCGGTGGCCAGGTTGTACGCCAGGACCGGATCGCTCCGGAGGGCCTCGTCTCCGGCCCGCCGGTAGGCCTCCACCGCGCCGGCCGGGTCGCCGCGCCGGAACCGCCGGTTGCCTTCGCGCACGGCGTCCGGAGCGGGGAGCGGAGCCTCCGAGGCCTCGAGCGCCCCGTCGCGCGCCCCGGGCGCTGTCGAGGCGGGGGCCGAGGCGGGGGCCGGCGCCGGGAGCAGGCCCGCGCCGATCAGGCCGGCGATCGTCCAGACCGGGATGCGCCGCCGCCGGACCACGGCGCTATCCGAACAGCTCCCGGCCCAGCCGGTCCGATCGGTCGACGAGCTCTCCGGCCAGGGACTCGACATCGGACAGCTCGGGGGCGTAGCGCAGGAAATGGAAGTCCTCGAGCAGCGCGGCCAGCCTCTCGGCCGTCCGATCGTCCACCCGTGCGCATCGCAGCTCGTCCGGCCACGAGGAGACCGGTGCGCTCTCGGGGAGCCCCATCCGGGCCACCAGCAGGTGGCGCCACGCCCGCTCGAGTGCGGCCGCCGCCCGGCGGGGGCGATCCTCCGCCAGGGCCCGGTCCAGGTCGTCGCGGAACCGGCGCAGCGCCCGGCGCGCTGGACCGGACCTCCCCGCGCCCGTTCCGAGGCCCGCTCCGAGAAGGGAGCCGGGACCCCGGCGGCCGGAGCGGCGTGCGACGAGCAGGGCCAGGGCGAGAAGCCACGGGATGCAGAAGGCCCAGGGGATCAGGCTCTCCCATCGTCCGGGGGAGGGGCCGGGCAGCGCCGCGCTCCGGATGGGGTGGAGGGTCTCGGTCTCCGGGCCGGGCCGGTGGGGCTCGCGCGGGGTCGCGGTCAGCTCGCCCGGCTCGGCGCTGGCGGTCCGGTACCGGCTCGACGCCGGATCGAAGTAGGCGACCTCCACCGGGGGCAGCCGCCAGCTTCCGATCCGGTGGGGCAGGAGCAGGTAGGTCCAGGTGCGCTCCCGGCCGTCCCCGTCGTCACTCCCGCCCGGCCCACCCGGCAGGGCCCCCGAGACGGTCTCCTTCTGGGGGCCGATCACCTCGACTCCCTCGGGCGCGCGGATCGACGGCGCCCTCAGCGCTTCCAGGTGGCCCTGGCCGCGCATCGAGACGGTGAGGGTCGATCCGTGGCCCACGGCGACCCGGTCCCGGGAGAGCCGGGCGTCCAGCTCCAGCGCGCCCACGGCGCCG
>JASFUJ010000192.1:0-6445 GCA_050050355.1 Acidobacteriota bacterium | reverse complement strand
CACCGCGGACCTCGAGCGCCTGCTCGAGGTCGATCTGCCGGCCTTCGAGGCGGAGCTCGAAGCGGCCGGCGCCCCGTGGACGCCGGGCCGCCGGCTGGGGGACGACACGGCTCCGAGGTGACGGCCGGCCCCGGTGCGACGGCGCCCTCCGCGTGGTCACTCGCGTCGGGGATGCCTCGCCCCGGGATGCTAGATTCGAGGCACCGGTCCAGCGAATCGATCCAATCGACCAAGTCGATCAGACAGGGGGAGGCGTCATGGCAGACGGAGCACCGCTTCGACCGTATCGTCCGCATCGCCGCGCGTGGCTGTTCGCGCTCCTGATCGCCGCCGGCACGCTGGCGGTGGCCGCGTCGCTCGCGGGCGAAGTGCAGCTCAGCGGCGGCCAGGCCGTGACCGTCGCCGCCGACGAGGTCGTGACGGACGACCTCTACGCCAGCGGCGAGACCGTGCGGATCGAGGGCACGGTCCGGGGCGACCTGGTGGCCGTCGGCCGCGAGGTGGTGATCGCGGGGATCGTGGAAGGGGACGTGCTGGCCGCGGGGCAGAGCGTGACCATCACCGGGACCGTCGGCGACGACAGCCGCATCGCCGGCCAGGTGCTCCACCTGGGGCCGGAGGCGCAGCTCGGCGACGACCTGATGGCCGCCGGGTTCAGCCTGGAGACCCAGGAGGGCAGCGGCGTCGGCGGGACCGTCCGCTTCTTCGGCTACCAGGCGCTCGTGGCCGGCGAGGTGGCCGAGCGGCTGGGCGGCGCCATGGGGGCGCTGGAGCTCGCCGGGACGGTCCATGGCGACGTGGACGTGGAGGTGGGACCGCGCGGCGAGGGCGCGCCCCCCGCCTTCTGGCCGACGCCGGTTCCGATTCCGTCCGTCGCGCCCGGCCTCACGGTGGCCGACACGGCCCGCCTCGGCGGCGCCCTGCGCTACGAGTCGCCCACCGAGGGGGCGATCGATCCGGCCGCCGAGATCGGCGAGATCGAGTTCCGGGAGACGGCCGCCTCCGCCGAAGCCGAGCCTTCGACCCTCGAGCGCGTCGCCGACGGCGCCCGCCGGTTCGTCGCCCTGCTCCTGGTGGGTGCCCTGCTGCTCTGGATCGCCCCCCGCTGGACCGCCGGGCTGGCCGAGACGGTCCGGAACCGGCCGCTTCCCAGCCTCGGCTGGGGGATCGTCTTCCTCGCGGTCGCCGTCACGGGGGTGGTCGCCATCGCCCTGCTCACCGCTCTGCTGGCCGGAGCGCTCGGGACCGCGACCCTCGGCGGGCTGGTCGCCGCGGTGATCGGCGGGGGCATCCTCGGCGAGGTGGCGCTGGTGGTGGGCGTGCTGGTGACCTGCGCCTACCTGCCCCCGGTCGTGGTCGGCCTGTCCGGCGGCGGCATGGTGATCGGCCGCGGCGGCTCGCCGACGGGGGGCGCGCGGTTCCTGGCGCTGGCCCTGGGCGTCCTGGTCCTGCTGCTGCTCATGGCGATCCCGTACCTGGGCAAGCTGGTCTGGGTCCTGGTGCTGCTCCTCGGCCTGGGCAGCCTCTGGCTCGCCATCGCCGGCCGCCTGCGGCGGGCTGAGGCGACGGCGAGGAACGGCGCAGGCTTCTCCGGGTAGGCGGGTCCAGCCCGGACTCGCTCAGAGGCGGGACCGAACGTACTCCCGGAGCGCCCGGGCGTTGTTGTGCTCGGTCTCCTTCGAGGAGTAGACGAAGGTCACCGGCCCCTGCCGGACCCGGTCCAGGAGCTCGTCGAGGCCGTCCGGGTGGTCGTCGAGCTCGGCGAAGTAGCGCGTCCGGAACTCTTCCCACCGCTCTTGATTGCCGTGGTACCACCTGCGGAGCTCGTTCGACGGGGCGATCTCCTTGGGCCAGAAGTCGATCTTCGCCACCTCTTTCGACACGCCGCGCGGCCAGAGCCGGTCGACCAGGATGCGGGTGCCGTCCTCGGGGCTCGGGTCTTCGTAGGCGCGCTTGGTTCGGATGTCCATGGACGGATTCTGCCGGTTCGGGCGGCGGGTTCCAAGTCGTGGTCCGTCGTGGCCCTGGCCGGAGCTGCCTCGCACCCGGGGCGGTCCGGGGGCTCCCGGCCTCCGGCACGGCTCCGCCTCGAGGAGCTTCTGGCGGGCGGCTCCGCCTGTCAGCGCCTCGCGGGCGAGCGCCCTTGCCCTCCCAGAGCCCCTGCCGGGCCCGCGGGCGCTGGCACCTCCGGCCGGGAGCCCCCGGACCGCCCCTGACCATCCCGCCCGTTCCGAACCGTTCACCAGGGTCGACCCGCCTGCTCCCTCCCGGACTGAAACCGGGCGTCGGCCGGCCGAAGCCGGCCGCATCATCGGGGGGATGGGCGGCGAGGGGGCGCGAGGGGGAGCGCAAGGGTGACGGCAAGGCCGCCGCCGGGGGCGTCGGCGGCGCGGATCGTTCCGCCGTGGAGCTCGACCAGGGCGCGGGTGATGGCGAGGCCGAGGCCGGCGCCGCCGGTGGCGCGGGCGCGGGAGGGGTCGGGACGGTGGAAGCGCTCGAACAGGTGCGGAACGTGCTCCACCGGGACCCCGGACCCGTGGTCGCGGACGGTGAGCCGGATCATTCCGGCTCGGTCGGCTCCGTCGGAGCCGGGTTCGAGGGCGCAGGCGAGGATCTCGATCGGGCGCTCCGGGGTGCCGCTCCCGCCGTGCACCCGGGCGTTGTCCAGGAGGTTGTGGAGGATCTGGCGCAGGCGCCGAGGATCGGCGTGGACGGGCGGGAGGTCGCCGAGCTCGAGCCGGAGCCCCTCACCGCTCTCGAGCCCCAGCGACCGGGCCGCGGCGCGGACCTCGCGCTCCAGGTCCAGGGGCCGGCGGTCGAGGGGGAGCCGGCCGGCGTCCGCCAGGGCCAGGTCCTGGAGGTCGTCCACCAGGCCGCCCAGGTGGACGGCGTCCTCCACCAGCGAGCCGATGGTCTGCGGCGTCGGCCGGGTGAGCCCGTCCTGGAGGGCCTCGAGCTGGGCCCGGAGCGCGGCGAGCGGAGTGCGGAGCTCGTGGGCCACGTCGGCGACGAGCCGACGGCGCAGATCCTCGGCCCGTTCCAGGGCGGCGGCCATGTCGTTGAACGCCCGGCCCAGGCGGCCCAGCTCGTCGTTCGAGGCCACGTCGACCCTTCGGCCCAGGTCCCCGGCGCCCAGATCCCGGGCGGCGGCCGCGAGGGCCTCCACCGGCCGGACGATTCGCCGGGCCAGGAGCCCGCCCAGGAGCAGCGCCAGGGCGGCGACGCCGGCGACCGCGGCGAGCAGCCGGCGGTCCAGGCGGAGCAGGGCCTCCCGCCGGTCGGCGGCGCGTTCCGGAGAGGGCCGCGGGATCGGCAGCAGGGTGCCGACCACGGCTCCGTCGGGCGCCCGGACCGGGAGACCGCCCCGGAGGGCGAGCGTCTCCGTCCGCCCGTCCTCCTCCACCGTCCAGCGGGCCTCGACGCCGCCCGCCTCACCCCCACCGAGCGGCCGCGCGTCCACCACTCCGTCAGGCGTCCCGGACCCGGCCACCAGCTCCGCCTCGGCATCGAAGAGGGCCACGCCAGAGGCCCCGCCGGTGGCGACCTCGAAGGCGGCGAGCGCTCCGGCGGCCGACTCGAAGCCCCCGTCCCGCGACCAGAGCCGCTCCAGGTCCCGCCGCAAGGTGTCGGCCAGCGCCAGGTCCTCCTCCCGCTCCCGCGCCTCCTCCAGCTCGACGATCCGGTGGACGCCGGTCCGGGTGACCCCCCGGCTGAGGATCCCGACGAGCCCCACGGCGGCCACCACCAACAGGCCCAGGGCGAGGAAGATCTTCAGCCGCAGGCTGGTCACGGGGAGCCCTCGCCTCCTCCGGCGCCGAACCGGTACCCCACGCCGAAGACCGTCTGGACGTACCGGGGGTTGCGCGGATCCGGCTCCAGGGCGCGGCGCAGGTTCTTGACGTGGGCGTCGACGGTCCGGTCGCTGCCCTCGAAGACCTTGCCCAGGGCCTGCTCGATCCGCTCGATCAGCTCGCTCCGGGTGAAGGTCCGGCCCGGGTGGCGGGCGAGGGTGGCGAGGATCTCGAGCTCCGTGGCGGTGAGCGCCACCGGCCGGCCGCCGCGCTCCACCGTGCGGGCGCCCGGGTCGATCACCAGGTCGGCCGCGCGCACCACCTCCCCGGCCGGCGCCGTCTCCGCCCGGCGGAGCACCGCGCGGATCCGGGCCAGCAGCTCCCGCGGGCTGAACGGCTTCGCCACGTAGTCGTCGGCCCCCAGGTCCAGCCCGCGGATCCGGTCGTCCTCGGTGGTGCGAGCGGTGAGCATGATGATCGGGATCCGCGAGCCCTCCCGCAGGCGGCGGCAGACCGCGTGGCCGTCGAGCCCCGGGAGCATGAGGTCGAGGACCACCAGGTCGAAGGGCCCGGTCTCCACGAGCTCCACCGCCTCCCGGCCGTCCTCGACCCACACCGCCTCGTAGCCGGCGGCCTCCAGGTAGAGCCGGACGGTCCGGGCGACCTTCGGGTCGTCCTCGACGAGGAGGATGCGCGCCGTCGGAACCATCCCGGAGAGCCTACTCCGTCGACCCCCTCCGCGGCTTCCGCGCCCTCGGAGCAAGAACCACCTCGCGGAGCCGCCGCGAGAGCTCGAGGCCGAGGGCTTCGGCGGTGGGGGGATCGACGTTCGAGAGCACCACCACGGTGTGGGCGGCGTCCCCTTCGAGGATGGCGTTGACCCCCGGGGCGCCGCCGGCGATGCCGATGGGGTGGTCCACCGGGCCGGCCGGCGGCGCGAAGCCCTCGGGCGGCAGCTCGCCGGTGAAGAACCACTCCGTCCAGCGCGGGTCGAGCAGGCGGTGCTCCCGGAGCGCCCGGTCGAAGGCCAGCAGGTCGGCCGCCGTGGCGACCGCGCTGCCGGCGCCCATGCCGACCACCGGCAGCATGAACAGGTTCGGCCGGAGGGGGGCGTCCGCGGAGCCCTCCGACGCCTGCCGTGTGTAGCCCACCGCCACGTCCGGGTGGATCTCGTCCCGGGCGGCGAAGGCGGCGCCGGTCATGCCGGCGGGCTCGAAGACGTGGCGCTCGATGGACTCGGCGAACGGCATGCCGGAGACCTCCGCCACGATCGCCCCGAGGACGATGTAGCCGGCGTTCGAGTAGCTGCGGCCGGTGCCGGGCTCGAACCGGAGCGGCTCGTCGGCGAACAGGGGGAAGTAGTCCCGGTTGGTGCGCAGCAGGGCCTTGTTCGTCCGGAAGAACTCCGGGCCGAAGAGGTCCCCCAGGCCGGAGGTGTGCTCCAGCAGGTGGCGGACGGTGATCTTCCGGCCGGCCTCCGGGTTCGGGTAGTCCGGCAGCAGGTCGAGGATCGTGTCGTCCAGGGCCAGCGTCCCGGCGGCCAGGAGCTGCCCCACCGCCACCTTGGTGAAGTCCTTGTTGATCGAGCCCACGTCGAAGCGGGTGCTCATCGCGTTCGGAACGTCCCAGCTCCGGTCCGCCGGGCCGTAGGCGCCCTCGAAGACCGGCTCGCCGTCGAGGGCCAGGAGCACGGTGCCGGCGAAGCGGTCCGCGGCGGCCAGCTCCCGGAAGTAGCGGTCCAGGGCAGCCCGGGCGGTCTCGCCCAGGTCCTCCAGGTCGGGCGGCGGGGGCAGGTCGTCGGGGAGTCCGGCGGGGGCACCGACGTCGATTCCCACTCCGGCGATCCGGTACGGCTCCGCCGGCTCGAACAGCAGCTCGAAGGTGACCGGCGCGTCCACCCGCTCGGCGGCGGTCCGGACGGTGACGGTCGCCCGCCCGTCGAACCGGACGCCCTCGATCTCCACCGCCCCCAGCTCCTCCATCACCCGGCCGAACAGGCTCCGCCGATCGCTCTCCGGCCGCTCGGCCAGCCACTCCGGCGTGGCGTTCTCCCGCAGGAAGGCGACCAGCGTCTCCGGCTTCCCGGAGCTGAACGCGTCGACGAAGCCGTGGACGCGGGACATCCGGGGCGAGTCCTCGGGCGCCTGGCCGGGCGGCCGGGCGCCCGCGACGGGCGCCGGGAGCGACCCGACGAGGACGGCCAGGACGCACAGGACGGCCGCGAGGCCCTCGCGCGGAGCGGAGCGGGTGGGGGATCGGCGGGGGACTCGGTTCCAGCGAGGCATCGGCAAGACCTCCTTCACTGTCGATTGCAGGTTCCCGCGGTCGGCCCATCCACGCTCAGGACCGCCCACGGGGGCCACGGTCCGGAGCCTAGGACGGACGTGTGAAGGAGTCGTGAAGGCGGGGTGGGCCGGACCCCGGCGGACTGTTCGCCATCGAGCTCCTGGGCAGGCCGCCCCCCTGGTGCGATGCGTTCCGGCCCGGCTGAGCCGACCCGGCCGCAAGCATCCGTTTGGTGAGCCGCTCCTGGCCCCCCCTGGAAAAATGGGACCGATACGGTGCTATATTACGGCCCGCCCGAGGAGACGACTCCGCCCGCGCCACCCGACCCGAACGCGACCCCTGACGGAACCGCAGTGACCCACGACGAG
>JASFUJ010000191.1:0-6448 GCA_050050355.1 Acidobacteriota bacterium | reverse complement strand
TACGACCTGATCCGACCCGGAGGGCCCGACTCCTCGCAGGGACCGGCCGCCGGGGCCGAACCGGTCGCGGTGGTCCGCCCCAATCCGCTCTCGGTCCTCGCCCGGGGACTGGACGACGCCATGGGCCGGAGCTTCGAGCTCTCGGTGGTGCTGGTGACGATCGGCGCCACCCAGGCGGCAGCCAACGACCTGTTCGCCCTGGTCCGGCCGCCCGATCCACTCTTCCTGACCCACGCGGTGCTCTCGTTGGTGGCCCTGCTGGCGGCCTTCGACCTGATCTGCGGGGAGAAGGAGGCCGGCACGCTCAAGCTGCTGCTCGCGGCCGGCGTCTCCCGGGGCCGGCTGCTGGCCGGCAAGCTGGCCGGCGGCCTGGCGGGGCTGCTGCTGCCCTACGCGGCCGTCGCGGTGGCCGGGCTCCTGACCCTGGCCCTGGTGCCCGGGCTCCACCTGACCGGAGAGCAGTGGCTCCGGGCGGTCCTCTTCTTCTCCGTCGGAGCCCTCTACCTGGCCTTCTTCTTCGCCCTCGGCCTCGCCATCTCGAGCCGCGTGGAGCGCTCCACTTCCGCCCTGGTCCTCGGCCTGTTCGCCTGGGTGGTCCTGGTGTTCGCCGTTCCGGCCGTGGCCACCCTGGCCGCCCGGCAGATCAGCGCGACACCGCCGGTCGAGGGGCTCCAGGTGCTCCGCAGGCAGGCGTTCGAGCGGGGAATGATCCAGGCGCTGGCCACCCAGAGGGAGCTCCCGTCCTCCGCCACGCCGGCCGAGCGCCAGGCGGTCTGGCGCGACGGGTGGAGGAAGATCGTCGAGGAGAACGAGGCGATCTCGGAGCGCTCCCGGCGGCCCCTCGGACGGCTGGTGCGCCTGGCCCGGGATCTGAGCCGGATCTCACCGGCGGCGAGCTACGTTCACGCGGCCACGGCCATCGCCGGCACGGGCATCGACGACGAGATCGATCTCAAGGCCCGGGTGATCGACCACTGGCGCCGGATCTTCCCGGCGCTCGCCGCCCGGGCCCTGGGACGCTCGGACGAGACCGCCGAACCGCTTCCGCCACTCCCCACCTTCGACTACGAGCGCCGAAGCCTGGGCGAGGTGCTCACGGGCCCGACCCTCTACGACCTGGCCTGGCTGGCCCTCGCCACCGCCCTGCTGGTGGCCTGGGCGGCCCGGGGCCTCGACCGCTACGACGTGAGGTGACGATGCCCAATCCGCTCACGCTCGCCCTCAAGGAGGTCCGCGAAGGGTTGCTGACCCTGCGGTTCCAGGCTGGAACCGTCCTCGCCGTGGTGTTGGTGGCCATCTCGGTCTGGGCCCTGGCCGACGACTACGGCCGCCGGATCGAGGGCCACTCGCACCGCGTCGCCCTCAACGAGGCGCACCTCGCTGAGTACGGGCACCTGAACCGGCTCGGCTCGGTCTACGCGGTGGGCGAGGTCACCGGCCCGATGACCGCCTGGGTCCGGGGTCTTTCCCAGGGTACGCGGCTGGAGCAGTTCGACAACGACCCGTTGCCGGTGCTCTTTCCTCTGGTCGACATGGTGGCCGTGATCACCGTGGTGTTCTCGCTCCTGGCCCTGGTGTTCACCTTCGACGCGGTGACCGGAGAACGCCGCAACGGAACCCTCCGGCTGCTCACCACCTTCGAGCTCTCGCGCGCCGGCGTGGTGACCGGCAAGCTGCTGGGGGCGGTGGGCACCGTGGCGGTGCCGTTCGCCTCCTCCTGGCTGGTGGCGGCGCTCGTGGTGGTGGCGGTGAGCCCTGTGCCCTGGGGCCCCGACGACTGGCTCGCCGCGATCGCCATCGGCCTGGGCGGGTTGCTCTACGCGATCGCCTTCGCCGCCCTCGGAGTGGCGATCTCGACCGTCACCCGGCGGCCGCGGACGTCCGCCTTCGTCGCGCTCGCCGCCTGGGTGGTCCTGGTCCTGGTGATCCCCAACCTGGCGCCGTTCCTGGCCGCCGAGGCCCGGCCCATCCCGAGCGCCACCGCCCTGCACCGGCGGATCGCGCGGATGACCGACACCGAGCGGGATGCCCTCCAGGATCGGCTGCGGCAGGAAGCGTTCGAGCGCCTCCAGAGCGAGGATCCGGCGGTCGGGCGCTACCTCGAGCTTCCACGGGACGAGCGCGCGGCCGCGGCGGCCACCGACCCGGCGCTCGCCCGCGCCGCAGCGAAGGTCGCCGAGGCCAACACCGAGGCCAACCGGGAAGGCAATCGCATCCAGGGGGAGAAGGTCGAGGCCCTGCAGGCGGACTTCGACCGCCGGGTCGACGACCAGGTGCGCCTGGCGCGGGCGCTCTCGCTGGCCTCGCCGACGCCGGCGTTCACCTACCTGGCCACCGACCTGGCCGAGACCGGGTTGCGCCACCGGGAGCGGCTCGAGGTCCAGGAGGGGGAGTTCGAGACCCTGTTCCGCGCGTGGGCCCGGGAGAAATACGACCGCTTGAGCGCGCAGGACCCGACCCGGGATTGGGCCAACACCCCGACCGACCTCTCCGACGTGCCGCGCTTCACCTACCGGAGCGAGCCGCTCTCCGGACGCCTGGCGGCCACCATCCCGTGGTTTGTGACGCTCACCCTCCACGGCGTCCTGTTCACCGCCGTCGCCGCCTTCGCCTTCGGCCGCTACGACGTCCGCTGACCCGACTCGAGAAACACCATGAAGACCCTCCTGACCATCGCCCGCAAAGAGATCCACGAGAGCCTGCTCTCCGCCCGGTTCGTGCTGCTCCTGATCCTGGCCCTGACGCTCATTCCGGCGTCCCTCGACACCAACTACCGCGCCTACGAGACTCGGAAGGCGGACCAGATGGAGATGCAGCGCCGCAGCATGGAGCAACTGCGGGGGCTGGCGGCGGCCCAGCTCTTCACCAACCCGGATCTCCGGGTCGATGTCTACCTGCCGCCGGTCCCCTCCTCGGCGTTCGCCACCGGCTTCCAGGAGGCCCATCCGCGCCACATCCTGGTCGGGCGCCACGGCGTCGAGTACGGCGCGCCCCTCGAGGTCAGCCCGTCGCTGGGGCTGTTCGGGGGCATCGACTACCTGTTCGTGGTCCAGCTCCTGTTCAGCCTGTTCGCGGTGCTGCTGTCGTTCGATGCGGTCACCCGGGAGAAGGAGGCCGGGACGCTGCGCTCGATCCTGGCCAACCCGGTCCGCCGGTCGACGCTTGCCGCTGGGAAGTTCGTGGGCGGCTTCACCATGCTGGCCCTGCCGCTGGTGATCGCCTTCGTGGCCGGCCTGCTGGTCGTGGCGCTCGCCGGGCTCGACCTGACGGCGGACGGTTTCCTGGTCCGGAGCGTCTGGATCCTCGCCTCGTCGCTCCTCTACGTGGCGGTCTTCTTCCTCATGGGGTTGCTGATCTCCGCGCTCACCCGCTCGACCTACGCCGCGTTGGTGGTGTCGCTGGCCGTCTGGCTGGTGGCGGTGCTCGTGCTGCCCCGGAGCGCTCTGCTGGTGGCCCGCCTGGTGCGGCCGGTCGAATCCCGCCAGGCGGTGCTGCTCGAGAAGACCGCCGCCCTGGCGGACGTGGAACGGGCCAAGGGCCGGGCGCTCCAGGAGATCTACGAGCGCGCCCCGGAGACCTGGGAGGAGAGCCGGGACGAGGTGGTCGCGCCGTTCGACCGGCGGGCCGACGCGACCGCCCGCAGGATCGACGAGCAGCACCGGCTCCGGGTCGACGCCCAGCGCTCCCTGGCCCTGGCCGTGGCGCGGCTTTCGCCCACCGGCTCGCTGGTGAGCTTCGTCACCGAGATGGCGGGCACCGGCCTGTCCGCCGAGCGGCGCTTCCTGGCCGACGCCGAGACCTATCAGGAGACCCTCCGCCAGGAGCTGTTCGCCAAGGTGTTCATGGACAACCTGCCGGGCGGCACCATCCGCATGGGCGCCGACCCGAGTCTCGACCTCCGGGCGTTGCCCGAGTTCCGCGACCACCCGCCGGGGCCGAGGCAGAGCCTGCGGATCGCCGACCTGGCGATCCTCGCCGGCTGGAGCCTGGTGCTGGCCTTCGCCGCCTTCACCGCTCTGGCCCGCTACGACGTGCGCTGATCCGGTGGACCCGAACGGACACCACGAGACCCTTCAGGAGATCCGACCCATGATCGAAGCCCGAGACCTGACCAAGCGCTACGAGGACGGCATCCTCGCCCTCGACCACCTGAACCTGACGGTGGCCGACGGGGAGATCTTCTGCCTCCTCGGCGCCAACGGCGCCGGCAAGACCACCACCATCAACCTGTTCTTCGACTTCATCCAGCCCACCGGAGGCCGCGCCGTGATCGACGGGATCGACGTGACCGCCGATCCGATCGAGGCCAAGAAGCGGGCCTCGTACGTGTCGGAGAACGTGATGCTCTACGGCAACTTCACCGCGCGCCAGAACCTGGACTTCTTCACCCGGCTGGCCGGCCGCGACGACCTCTCCCGCGAGGACTACTACATGGTGCTCCGCCGGGTGGGCCTCCAGGAGCGGGCCTTCGAGCAGCGGGTGAAGAGCTTCTCGAAGGGCATGCGCCAGAAGCTGGGGATCGCCATCGCCATCCTGAAGGGCGCGCCCAACGTGCTCCTCGACGAGCCGACGTCGGGCCTCGATCCGAAGGCGGCGGCCGACTTCATGGAGCTCCTCCTCGAGCTCAAGGCCGAGGGCAAGGCGATCGTCATGTCCACCCACGACATCTTCCGCGCCAAGGCCCACGCCGACCGCGTCGGCATCATGAAGGAGGGCCGCCTGGTGATGGTCCGTACCCGCGAGGAGCTGACCGGAGAGGACCTGGAGCGCCTGTACCTCGAGTACATGCAGGTGGAGCCGGCCGCGGCGTGAGCCCCGGAGCATCACCATGCACCCCACCCGATCCCGCCGTCTCGCCGCCTCCATCCTGGCCGTCCTCCTGACGGCGCCCTGGCTCATCCCCCTGCTGACCGGCCTCGCCGCGGCGCCGGCCACCGCCCAGATCCAGAACCTGTTCAACCCGCGGGACGACGAGTACCGCCTGCTGGGCCTGATCCGGGCCAAGGCCGAGTACGAGCAGGCGCTCGCCGCGTACGAGAGCCTCCAGACCGAGCACGAGAACGGGATCGTCTCCGAGAACGAGGTCCGGGAGGCCCGGGTGCGCATGGAGTCGGCCCGGGTCGACTACCTGCAGCAGAGCCTGGCGGTGATCTTCGAGCAACCCCACGTGCTGATCGAGCGGGCGGTCAAGTACCAGGGGCCGGACGGGGAGAAGTTCGTGCGCTTGACGCTACGGAACACGGCCGGCTCGAGCGTCGAGTCCGAGCGGCTGGCCGACCTGATCGACGAGGAGATCCTCGGCCAGCTCGAACCGGACCGCCTGCGGTCGGTCTTCGTCAGCCTCAAGGACGAGCCCGGCCTGGGCGGGGCGATCATCTCGAGCCCGTACGAGAAGCGGATCGACGAGCTCCGGTTCGGTGAGCCGGTGACGGTCTCCTTCCGGCTGCTCCGGGACCGGGACACGGTGACCGTCTCGGTGACCTACGCCAGCCGGCTGGACGAGAAGGTGGTGTATCTCGAGAAGGACGCCACCGCCAACGTGGTGTCGATCCAGTCGACCCAGTTCTCCCAGGAGGCCGACCTGGGGAGTCGGGCCGACTACGACCTGGCGCTCGAGCAGTTCACGGACGAGGCCAACACCTTCCGGCTGGCGGCCGTGGGGCTGCCGCCGGACATCCGCCACGAGTTCCGGGACCCGGACTCCGGCGCCCGGCTGACCCAGGTGCGGTTCCCGGTAGGGGTCTCCCAGCGGGACCTCTCGCTGTCGCTGGCGCTCCCCCAGCGGGCCGGCGGGTCGCTGCCGGTCTCGGCCCTCGACCGGCCGCTCACGTTCTGGGCGCTGGTGCTGAACGAGCGGGACGCCGGGCGGCTGGACGCCTGGCTGGCCGAGCAGGATGGAGAACAGGCCGGGATCGGCCGGGCGGAGGTGGCCTCCTTCCTGGAGGGGCTCGACGCCGGCAAGACGCGACTCGAGATCATCCCGCGGGGCGTGGGGCGGGTGGAGATGCGGGCGCCGAACCTGTACCACGAGATCGCTCCGGGCGAGGACGTGACGATGGAGGTGACGCTGGAGAACAGCGGCAGCCGGGGACTGGAGACGTTGCGGCTGGTGGCGGAGACGCAGCTCGGCTGGCGGGGACGGGTGGAGCCGGACCTGATCCCGTCGCTGCCGGTGGATGGGGAGCGGCGGGTGCGGGTGACGTTCACGCCGCCGGAGGACGTGGCGGTGGGGGATTACCAGATGCGGTTGCGGGCGGAGTCGGCGGCGGGCGATCGGCGCGTGGAGAGCCAGGAGTCGACGGTGCGGATCCACGTGGACGCGCCGGCGAACCTGGCGTTGACGGGGGGGTTGGCGTTGTTGCTGATCGCCCTGGTCGCGGGGATCGTGATCTTCGGAGTGCGGATGACCCGGCGGTGAGGGGGCGAGGGAGGGCCAGGGGAATGGCTG
>JASFUJ010000190.1:0-6453 GCA_050050355.1 Acidobacteriota bacterium | reverse complement strand
TCGAGCAGGATCCTACGACCCGCGGACTCCACCACCATGGCGTTGCCGCGGCTTCCGGAGCCCAGGATCGCGAGGCGCATGGTCTTCAGCACGTCTGCTTCGGGAATCCGCCCTTCCCCCGGGCGGCGCGCCCAAGGTATCACGACCGCCGTTCGTCGTCCGAGCTCTCCGGATCTTCGGCGTCTCCGGGCTCCTCGGACTCCTCCCGGCGGGCCGCCTCCCGGGCCGCCTGCTCCGCCGCCAGCGAGCGACAGCGGGCCTCGATGGTCCCCAGGATCCACGCCTCCCGGTTGCCCACGCGGCCCCACCGCACCGCCAGAGCCATGAAGGTGTCGTGCACGACCTCCGCCGCGTACCGTTCCGGCACCGCGTGATCCCGCAGCAGCCGCAGAATCTTCGGCCGAAGCCGACGCAACAGGTCCTGCAGTTCCTTGGACCGCTCGGATTCGTGGGCAGTCATCGGATCTACGGACGCAGAGCACACGGTGGCGAAACGGCCCTCATTCTACCGCCTCTCCTAGAACTCGTAGACGCGCCCCTGTTCCAGAAAAGAGATGTCCGGATTCCCGAGCTCCGCGACCTCTTCGTGGATGCGTTCGACGCACGGAGGCTTCAGGTGATGAAGCAGGATCGGGACCCGGCGGTCGAGCTTCTCGAGCTCGGCCCGGAGGGTGTTCGGCGTGAGGTGGAGCGAGACATCGGCGATCTCCTGCAGAGCGTTGTCGAAGCTGGTGTCGATGCAGATCGCCTTCAGGTTCCTGGCCCGGTTCGCGATCTCCCACAGACGGCGGGTCGGGCCGGTGTCGCTCGACCACAGCACCGCCGAGCCGTCGCTCTCGATCAGGAATCCGTGGGTGGGCACCAGGTGGTCGACCTCGATCGGGGTGAACCGCACCCCGTCGATCTCCACCGGCACCTCGGTCTGGAGCTCGTGGAACTTCACCGCCGGCAGCAGATGGTTCGGCAGGCGGGTGAAGTCCGGCCACGTGGCGTTGTTGAACAGGTACTTCCGGATGGCGTAGATCGTCGCCGACGAGCCGTAGATGTCGATCGCTCCGGAGCTGTGGCCGTACACGTTCTCGATGAAGAACGGCAGACCGCTGGTGTGGTCCATGTGGGAATGGGACAGGACGATCGAGCGCACCCCCACCTGGCGCTCGATCGAGAGCGCCTGGCTGAGCGAGCCGGCGTCGAGGGCGATCGAGCCGTTGACGAGCAGACACGTCATCCGGCATTCGAGGCTCTCGCCCCCGTAACTACCCAGAACCTCGATGCGCATGGTCTGACGGCAGTCTACCTTTGTACGCTCGGAACCGACAAGGAGCGGCCGCGTGGCCCCACCGCGCCGGCACCTAGAACCGGAACCCGATCCAGAACTCGGTCCGGAAACCGCCCTCCGAATCCTGGAAATCCCAGAACTGGGCGAAGTCCCAGTTGACGGGGAGGCCGAAGAGGAACATCGAGAACCCGAAACCGTAGGACGACAGGCCGTCCTGCAACCGGTTCTCCTCCCCGTCCCAGAAGACGAAGCTCTGCTCCTCGCCGAACCAGGCGCCGCCCACGTCGAGGAAGAACCGGCCGCGGATCCCCCGGATCGCGGTGAAGGGGAAGGCCAGCGTGTCGATCAGGGGGAAGCGCAGCTCCGTGTTGACGAAGAACACCCGGTCGCCCACCTCGGAGCGGATGTCGAGACCCCGGAGCGTATCGAGCCCGCCGAGCCAGTACGGGCGCCGGAAGTTGCCGTTGCTGGCGGCGCCATAGACCCGGAACGCGAGGCTGCTGCGCTGGGTCAGCGGCACGTACTGACGCGCATCGAGGGTGTAGTTGGCGCTCAGGGTGCCGCTCTCGTCCAGGTCCGGCGCGTACTCGACCTCCAGGCGATAGCGCCGGCCGGCCTGGGGTCCCCACGGCTCGAACTGCGTCGTGTCGCCGACCACGGCCGCCCGGACCACCGGGAAATCGTCGGTGCGGGCCTCGTAGACCTGGAAGACCTCGTCGGTCCGCCGGTTCCTGACGAACGCCGGGAAGTCGATGTCCCGGTACACGTAACCGCCGCCGACCTCGACCCGGTGGTAGAGGTTGATCGGGTACCAGATCGATCCGACGAGCCCGGTCTCCCGGTAGAGCGAGTTGCGGTTGATCCTCCCTTCGTTGTCCAGGGTCAGGAAGAAGTCCCGGTCGTCGTAGAGCCGGACCGACCAGGGGAGCCGCCGGGAGCGGTCGGAGTAGATGACGTCGAAATCGGAGAACTGGCGCACCGACGTGAACGCCGTGATCAGCCGCCGGTCGCCGATCAGGTCGGAGAAGCTGAGGATCGCCTGACCGAGCACCGTCTGGTCGTCGTCCACGGCCACGACGGTCTGGGCGTCGTCGAGGGCCAGCTTGAAGCCCCGGTAGTTCTCCTCGTTGGCCTCGTCCACCGCCACCTGGATGTCCGGCTCGAAGCGCGGCAGCTCCTCCGGCGTGGCCGTCTCGATCCCGAACTCCATCAGGGAGGGCGCCCGGGCTTCGGCCCCTGCTTCGTCCCCGGCTCCGGCGGCGCCCTCGGCCTCGGCCTCCCTCACGTCGGCGTCGGCCGCCACCCGGGCCGTCGCCTCGTCCGGGTCGGCCACGTAGAGGCGGAAGCGCTGCCGCCAGAAGCCCGTGTAGACCATCCGCTCGCGGCCCTCGCGGTCCTCGTACACCGCCGGCGTCATGCACCCGGTCACGGCGTTGGTGTGCTGGACGATCTCGCCGGTGGCGAGCTCGACCGAGTAGATGTTCTCGATGCCGCTCTGGTCGGAGGAGAAGTAGAGCCGCTCCCCGTCGCGGGAATGGACGGCGTCGCGCTCGTGGGACTCGCCCCGGGTGAGCCGCTCCCGGCGGGACGGATCCTCGAGGTCGATGCGGAACAGCTTCTGGTACCCGTCGATGACCGAGCTGTAGACCAGCCACCGGCCGTCCGGCGAGTAGCTCGGGGAGCCGTCGTACAGGTCGTCGTCGGTCAGGTTGGTGAGCTGATCGGTCTCCAGGTCGTAGACGAAGATGTCGAAGAAACCGTCCCGCCAGGCGGAGAAGGCCACCTTGGAGCCGTCCGGCGAGAACGTGGGCGAGAGCTGCCGCTCCACGCCGAACTTCTCCGTGAGGTCGATCACCCGCTGGTGACCGCCGCCCAGCACGTCGATCAGCACCAGGCTGCGGCCGCTCTCCTTCTTGGCGAAGACCGCCACCGTGTCGCCGTCCGGCGAGAACGAGAGATCGGAGCCCATCCGGCGTCCGACCGTCACGTTCTGCGCCACGAGGTACTGGTAATCGCTGGTGTAGCCCCGGGTCAGGTTGCGGAGCTGACGCCGGCCCGGCACGTCGAACAGCACCACGTCGGCCTCGCCGCGGGTGGTGCTGATGGCGGCCAGCAGGTCCCCGGAGGGAGAGACCGCCGGCGACACCAGGAAGGTGGTGGTCAGCCGGCTGCCCTTGGCCCGGAACTGCCGGCCGTAGTCCGACGGCTCACCGGTCTCCACGAGGGCCGGCAGGTAGCGGTCGCGCAGCCATCGCCGGAACTCGCTGTCGAACTCGTCCCGCTCCATGTTGAAGGCCCGCTCCACCGCCGGCGCCACCTGGGCGGCGAACGTGTTGCGCAGCTCGTAGATCAGGTCGAGAAGCCCCTCCTCGCCCCAGCGCGCCTCGACGAACTCGTAGAGGGCGTTGCCCAGGCGATAGGCGTAGAAGCCCTGGGGGTTGGCCCGGGTCATGGGCGGGATCAGGTCGTTCACCACCGCGTCCCGCAGGTACATCTCGTCCCACGACTGCTCGTCCTCGCCGAAGTAGCTCGCCATGCCCTCGGTGACCCAGAGCGGCGGACGCACCGCCACGGCCTTGCCCAGGTTCCCCTGGAACAGGATCTCGTACTGGAAGATGTGGGTCAGCTCGTGGGAGACGAGCTGAAACAGCTCGGCATCCGGCAGGTCGGCCGGCAGCACCATCCGGTAGCGCGTGTTGGTGGCGAACGCGCCGACGCCCTCCGGGATGAAGTTGACGATGATGTTGTTCTGCTCGAACGCCGAGTGGGTCGCGTAGATGATCAGCGGGACCGGTTCCTGGATCTGGTAGTCGAACTGGCGCGACAGACGGTCGTAGGCGCTCTCCGCGAGGGAGACGATCTTCTCGAGCAGGACCCGCTCGTCCTCGTAGAAGTAGATGTCGAAGTGGGGGGAGTGGTAGATCTTCCAGTCGAACTCCCGGTAGGTGATCTTGTTCTTCCCGAAGTAGGAGACGACCCCGTAGAGCTGGGCCTCCGTCGGGACGGCGGTCACGAGCAGGAGGGCGGCGAGCGAGAGGACGGCGGCGTTCAGAGTGCGAGAAGCCAAGCGGAACCTCCTTGTCACTTCGCAGGCCGGAGCGGCGCGCCGGCGGCCTGATGCAGCGGGGTCGTCGGAACGGTGCGGAAGCGGCGGAACGGACCGGGTCGGCCCGGGGCTCGGCCGGTTCGGCCGAGTCGACCAAGGTGGGCGGCTGACGGGAACGGGCTCATGGCCGCATCGACTAGTGGGTGTCGGTGAACAGGAGCCGGGTCGCCTCCACCCGGTTCTGGGTGAACACGCCCAGGATCCGGTCTTCCAGCGAGAACAGGTTCTGGAACATCCCGGAGACCACGTCGACCTCGTCGGACTGGAAGTTCTGGAAGTCCTTGAAGTTGTCACGGTACAGGACCTCCCCCGTCCGCCCGTCGAGGACGATCAGCAGGATGTCGTACTCGAAGCCGGTCTGCTCGACCAGCACTTGCCGGTAATAGGTCCGGCCGTCGCGCGGGGAGACGAACTCCTCGGTGCGGTAGCCGGAACGGTCCTGGATGTCGAAGTCGAGGCTCCCGGTGACCAGCAGATCGGCCTGGGCGCGCCGCCCGAGGTCCGCCCAGAGCTCCTGCTGCTCGAGGAGCTCTTCGAGGTCGAAGGTGGGGAAGCTCACGGGGCCGGTCTCGACCAGCCGCAGATCGGTGCGACGCCGCAGCAGCTTCTCGAGGAACCGCTTGAACTCCCGCTCCACGTCCACGTCGCGGGTGGCGGGCGAGCCTTCGCCCTCCTGGGCGACCACCAGGAAGGGGGCGACCGCGACCGAGTCCTTGCCCTGCAGATCGATCTTGGCCCGCTGGGGGAGCAGGATCCGGACCTCCACCCCGGCCCGTGCAGGCGCCGGAGCGAACAGGGACAGGGAGAGGGCGACGGCGACCGTGGCGAGCACCACCGTCGTGCGCGGGACGGCGGCCGGGGCGCGGTGAGCGCGGGAGATCGTCGGGAACGGCCTGGAGAGCGTCATCGCCCCGGTTCCTCCTCCGCCTCGTCCGTCACCTGCTCCAGGAGCCCGGTTCCGGTCTCGGAACGGTAGCTCTCGAAAAAGTCGACGAAGCGGGCGTAGTTCTCTTTCAGCTCCTGGTTGCCCGGCGAGACCCGCAACGCCTCCCGGTAGGCTTCGAGCGCCTCCTGGAACCGGCCGTTCGCCTCCAGGGCGACCGCCATGTTGTTGAGGATCTTCGGGTCCCCCGGCCGGATCCGGTTCGCTCGTTCGAACCGGAACAGGGCCTCCTGCCAGAGGCCCTCGCGGGCCATCTGGACGCCGAACTCGAGCTGCTCTTCGGCGCCCGGCCCACGGGCGGCGCCGCTACAGGCGACGCTCGCGGCCAGGACGAGCGCGAGGACGGGGAGGAGGAGAGGGACCGGCCTCGGGTCGGGAAGCGCACTTCGACTTCGCAATCTACACCTCCGGGTCGGGCTCCGGCTGGGGCGCCGGGCCGCGCGGGCGCGCGGGCCCGCACGGTGTCGACCTGGGCGCTCCGGTCCGCCGCGTTCGCGAAACGGAGCATCCTGATCACTGGTCTTTGACACGGACGGAGTATATACCCGATCAGTCCTGCGACCCGATCACCCCTACAACCCCCCGTCCCCCTCCTCTCCCTCACCCACCCCGCGAGCCGCGCGCGGTCGCTTCCGTCCCATCGGGTAGGAGGACCGTGCACATGATCACCACTCGCGATCTGCTCATCACCCTGGGTGCGGCGTTCGAGCTCCCCCGGTCGGCCGTGTGCCGGCTCGGGCTGCAGCCGGAGCGTCTGCGCGAGCTCCCGGCCGGCGCCCGGGCCCGGGCCGCCCTGGCGGCCGACCTCGGGGTTCCGGCGAGGGTCCTGGAGACCTTCCGGCGGTTGCTCGGCCGTGCCCCGGCCGTCGTACGCCGGGAGGAGCGGAGCGCCCGGCGTCACGGCGCCCGGATCGTCACCGCGGCCGACCCCGAGTACCCACGCTCGCTCATGGATCTCGATCTGCCTCCGCCGTCCCTCTACGTGCGCGGCTCCGTGTACGACGAGCCGGCCCCGCTCGGGCTCGACGCCGCGGCGGCCGTCGCCATCGTCGGCTCCCGCCGGGCGGACGCCTACGGACGCGAGAGCGCCGAGCTGTTCGGCCGCGAGCTGGCCGCCGCCGGCCT
>JASFUJ010000189.1:0-6463 GCA_050050355.1 Acidobacteriota bacterium | reverse complement strand
AACGTCACGATGCCCATCGCCGCGACCGCCACCAGCGCGACCCACCGCTTGGGGGCCGCGCCGGGCACGACCAGGGCGAGGATCGTGATCGCCAGGGCACCACCCGCACCCCACACGAACACCTCCGCCGCCTCCTCGTGCTGCTCGATGAAGCGCTCGGAAACCACGGACTCGACCCGCTCCTCCTCGTCCTCGCCCGTCTCCATGGCGGCGAGCCCGCCGCCCACCAGGACGGCCTGGAGCAGGATGACGCCGACCCACGCACCCGCGGGCAACCAGTCGCGCCACCAGGCGATCAGGGTGCCCAGAGCGATGACCGGCATCAGGACGGCCAGTGCGATCGGCAGATGGACGATGATCGGATGAAGTGGCAGGGATCCCATCGGTCGGTTCCTTTCGTGTCGGTTCGATTCTGCACGGTCCGGCCACCCCGTCCGGCGCCGCCGGGCCCATGGCGTCGAGTCGCTCATCAGGATGGGACGTCCGGAGGGCGGATGCAATCCGGCAGATGACGTAATCTCGCCCGTGGAGGTGCGTGTGACGGATGTTCGATGGGAAGGACGGACGGCGGTCCTCGCGATCGTCGTTCTGGTGGTGATCGCCGGGCTGGTGGCTGCCGACCTCCTGGCCGACCGGGGAACGGGCGTGGGCGCCGCCCACCTGGTCATCGAGGGCGCCGTGATCGTGCTGGCGCTCGGCGCCGTGGTGGCCCTGGTCCTCCGGCTCTGGTCGCTCCTCCGGGAGCGCCGCAGACTCCGCGGAGCGCTCGTGGCGAGCCGGCGGGAGGCAGAGCGCTGGAGGGGCGAAGCGCGCGACCTGCTCGAAGGGCTGGGGGCGGCGATCGACCGGCAGTTCGGTCGCTGGGGTCTGACCCCGGCCGAGCGGGAGGTGGCCATGCACCTGCTCCGGGGCCTCTCGCACAAGGAGGTGGCCAAGGTGCGAGGGGCCTCCGAGCGTACGGTGCGCCAACAGGCGCACACCCTGTACCGCAAGGCCGGCCTCGAAGGGCGCGCCGATCTGGCGGCCTTCTTCCTGGAGAGCCTCTGGTTCCCGATCGAGGAAGAGGATTCCTCCGGGTGATCGTCACCCCGTCTGCCCGCCGTCCACCGTGAACACCGCCCCCGTGGTGTAGTCCGACGCCGGAGACGCGAGGTAGAGGGCGAGGCCGAGGAGGTCGCCGGCCTCGCCGAACCGGCCGGCGGGGATCTGCTCCAGGAAGGCCCGGCTCCGCTCCGGCTCCTTCCACAGGGCCTCCGAAAACCGGGTCTTGATGATCCCCGGCGCCAGGGCGTTGACCTGGATGCCGTCACCGCCCAGCTCCTGGGCGAGCACCCGGGTGAGCATGATCACGCCCGCCTTGGTGACCGCATAGACGCCGAGCCCGGGGTGGGGCGTGTGGCCGATGATCGAGGCGACGTTGACGATCTTGCCGCCGCCTCCCCCGGTCCGTTCGCGCATCACCGGCACGCAGGCCTTCGCGAGCCGGAAGTATCCCAGCAGGTTGACGTCGAGGGTCTTCTGCCAGTGGCTCTCCTCGGCGGTGAGCAGCGGGCCGAAGTGGGGGTTCGTGCCGGCGTTGTTGACCAGCACGTCGATCCGGCCGAGCTCGGCGACCGCCCGCTCGACCAGGCCGGCGACCTGCTCCCCGTCGCCGGTGTGGCAGGCGATCGGCAGCGCCGTGCCGCCGCGCTTCCGGATCCCGGCCGCCACGGTGTCCAGCGCCTCCTGCGTCCGGCTCGCCAGCACCACCGAGGCCCCGGCTGCCGCGTAGGTCCGGGCGATCGCCTCCCCGATCCCGCGGGAGGCCCCGGTGACCAGGGCCACCTTGCCGGAGAGGTCGAGCAGGTCGCGGGCGTCCTCCGGTGCGTCAGTCATCCAGCCAGCTCGCCCGCTCGCCCCAGCGGCCGGCGAAGATCATGTCGTCCATCCCCTTGCGGCTCCGCTCGTCCGGCATCTCCGCGTCCGGGTAGCCCAGGGCGCTCACGCTGACCGCCTCCCAGTCCTCGGGGATGCCGAAGGTCTCCCGCGCCTTGTCCGGGTAGAAGCCGCCCATCTGGTGCACGGCGAGGCCCATGGCGGAGGCCTGGACGGTCAGGTGGGCCACCGCCTGGCCCACGTCGTGGAAGGCGTGACGGTTGGGGCGGTCCCGCCTGGGGAGCTGCCCCTGGGCGACCGCCAGGAAGAGCACCGGCGCGCTCGACGCCCACTCCTGGTTCTTGGCGGCCAGGGTCTCCAGGACCGCGTTCCACGCCTCCGGCTCGTCCCGGGTTCCCACGATGAAGGCCCAGGGCTGGGCGTTGAACGAGGAGGGCGCCCAGCGGGCCGCCTCGAACAGGGTGCGCAGGTCCTCGGGCGAGACCGGCCGGTCGGTGAACTGTTTCGGGCTCCAGCGGCTCTCGAGGAGGGGGTGGATCTCGGGGTTGGTCATGGCATTCGTACTCGCTTTCCGGTCGTTCTGGGTTCCACTCGGGAACCGGCATTTTACCCAGACCTCGCGCGGAGGGCCGGAGCGCGTCAGCGCAGGACCAGGACGAGCGCACACGCCGCCGCCGCCGCCCCATGGATCGCGACGGGGGCGACGAGGCTCTCCGAGCGGTCCCGGGCCATGCCGCAGGCGAGGCCGAGCAGGAGGGCCCCGGCGCAGGAGAGGAGGAGCGCCGGGCCCGTGGCGGGTCCGGCGAGGGGAACCCGCCAGAGGTGTGGCGCCAGCACGGCCGGCGTCGTCGCGTAGAGCCCGGCCGCCAGGACCGCGGCGGGCCGGGGCATCCAGGGCTTCACCTTCCGCCGGCGCCGGCGGAAGGCGCGGGAGAGCTCCGCCTGGACCAGGCCGCGGAACGGCAGCTCGGCGGCCACCGGCAGGAGCAGGGCGGCGAGGACGACGGGCCAGGTCGAGCGGTCCGCCGGGGTCGCGAGGGCCGCCGGCACCGCCGCGCCCCCGGCGAGAGCGCCGAGCAGGCCGACGGGGAGCAGGAGCCACCAGCTCCGGCCGGCCGGAGCCCGGAGGCCGTACAGGCCGGGATGGCGGTGGCCGCGCACCAGGGCGAGGCCGGCGAGGGTGACCGCCAGCAGGGCCGCCGCCGCGGCGAGGGGCGCCGGGAGGGCGGGCGCGAGGCGCTTCGCGGACCATCCGGCGACGAGGGCGGCGCCCAGGGCCGCTGCCGCGGCGCTCACGCCGCGGGCGAGGGCCGCGGAGCGCTCGGTCAGCGTGGGGCCGCTGAAGGCGCGCGCGCAGGCCCGGACGATCTCCCGCGGGTCGAGGCGCGTGCCCGCGCTCCGGGGCGAGCCTCCGATCTCGGCCGACCCGCCCCAGCGCTCGGGCGAGCCGCGCGGCCCGGCCGCGGGGTCGAGCAGGTTGAGCTCCCGGTAGACCGCCTCCAGCGTCGACGGCAGGAAGGCGTCGACCTGGCGCAGGGTCACCGTCCGGGAGTCCTCCTCCGACTCCTTCACCAGCACGATCACCCCCAGCCGGTCGCCGTAGAGCCAGCGCAGGGTCTGCTCCGCCCGGTAGATCGACTCGGCGGAGCGGCATGCGACCACCAGGCGGCCGTCGGGCAGCGTCTCCCGGGCCAGCTCTTCGACCTCGGCCTGCTCCCGGTCGAAATCCTCCGGCGTATACAGCGTGAAGTCGACGGCCCGCAACAGCTCCGCGGTGCGCTCCAGCCGGCCGGATGCTGCGCCTCGGCCGCCGCGGACGAGATCGAGCTCCAGCTCGTGGAGCGCATCGATCCGGGCCAGGGTCCGGCGGTGCAGGTCTTCCGGGAAGCCGGAGAGCTCCTGGAGCTCCAGGCCGTGGGCGTCGATCACCCCCTCGAGCCGGATGAGCGGGATCGCGCGCCGCCGGAGGGTGGGCGACGACGCGACCCGCATGTGGTTGAGCAGCACCCAGAGGGCGAGCACCGTGTCCAGGTCCGGTTCGTTGGCCCGCACCACCCACTCCCGCCCTCTCAGGTCGAGCCCCTTGAGCACCAGGACCAGCGCCTGCTCGCAGGTCGCGAGGGTGAAGCTCCGCACGCAGCCCTCGTGGTGATCCAGGTTGTGGACCTCGCGCTCCCGGTCCAGGAACGGGGCCCCCTGGGCCGCGCCGTCGAGAAAGATGGTCCCCCTGGCGGCGCCGCGCGCCGTGGAGGCGCCGACCGAGCCCTCTTCGACGAAGACCCGGACGGTGGGCGCCTCCCGGCAGGCCAGGTAGCGCCGGCCGTCGTCGTCCTCGCGCAGGACGTAGCGATCCGGCAGGGGGGAGGTCCCGGCGGCGCCGGTGGGACGGGGGTGGGGAGGGGCGTCCATCCTACAGCCGCTTGACCACGAGAACGGTCCGGTCGTCGGCTGCGTCGTCGAGGCCGGCGAACCGGCGGGCGTCGGCCAGGAGGCCCTCGGCGATCTCGTTGGCCGAGGCGTCGGCCAGGCGCGCCAGCACCCGGCGGATCCGCTCCTTGCCGAACTCCTCGCCGGCCCGGAGCGACTCCTCGATGCCGTCCGACGTGATCACCACCGCCGCGCCCGGCTCGAGGGAGACCTTCGTCTCCGTGTACTCCCGGTCGGGCAGGAGCCCCAGGGGGACGCCCTCGACCCCGATCGCCTCCACGCGGACGGGTCCCCCGGCGGCGCCCCGCCCGCCGTGGATCAGGTACGGATGGGGCAGCCCCGCCCCGGAGAGGGTCAGCGCGCCGTCCGCCGGGTCGTAGACCCCGAAGGTCATGGCCAGGAAGCGGCTGCCGAGGGCGAGGTGGTGGAGCTTCTCGTTGAGCTCGGAGAGCACCAGCGAGGGGTCGCAGCAGTGGTTGTGGAGGGCGTACTCCCGCAGCATGCCGACCGCCAGGGCGCCGTACAGGGCGGCCGGCGAGCCCTTGCCCGCCACGTCGCCCACCGCCACGGCCAGGCGCCCGGCGCCGAAGGGGAGGATGTCGTAGAAGTCACCGCCCAGGTGGCGGGCGGCCTCGTTGGCGGCCCCCACCTGGAGGCCCGGGATCAGGGCGGTGGCGTGGGGCAACAGCCGCTTCTGGATCTCCCGGGCGCTGGCCATGTCCTCCTCGAGGGTCCGCTCGCTGGCCCGCACCTGCTCGTAGAGGCGCGCGTTCTCGAGGGCGATCGCCATCGACGCGCAGAGGATCGACATGAGCTCCTCGTCCCGGGAGCCGAACGCGTCGTAGTCGGTGCTCTCCAGGTCGACCACCCCGAGGAGCTGATCCTCGAAGATCAGCGGCAGGACCAGCTCGGAGCGCACCGGCAGGCCGTGGCTGCAGGGGGCGTACCGTGGATCGAGCTCCACGTTCGCCACCCGGATCGCCTTGCGCAGCGCCGCCGCGGCGCCGCACAGACCCTGCCCCAGCTCGATCGTCCGCACGTCTCCCACCGGCAGCCCGTCCCGGAAGCGCGCCAGCTTCGGCTCCAGGATCATCCGCTCCGGGTGCCACAGGTAGACCGTGAAGACGTCGTAGCGGATCAGGCGCTCCACCAGCTCGGCCACCCGCTCGAGGATGCGCCGCCGGTCGAGGAGCGAGGTGAGCTCGCGGCTGACCTCGTGGAGGAGGGAGAGCATCCGCGCCTGCTCGCGGGTCGACTGGTAGAGCCGCGCCGCCTCCACCGAGGCGGCGAGCTGGCCGCCGAGGGCCTCCAGCAGGGCCTGGTGCTCGGCGGTCAGGGTACCGGAGCGGCGGCTGCCCACCACCAGTACCCCCACGGTCCGCCCCCGCGTGGCCAGGGGCACCGCCAGCTCGGAGACGATCCCCTCGCCGGCGTCGATGTAGCGGCGGTCCGCGCGCACGTCGTCCACCAGGATCGGCCGGCCGGTCCGCGCCACCGTTCCCACCAGCCCCTGGCCGAAACCGAAGCGCCAGTGCTCCGGGACCTCCGCCGGGTAGCCGACGGCCAGGGCGAAGCGGAGCTCGCGGCCGAGCTCGTCGAGCAGCAGGATGCCGAGCGTGTCGTAGGGCACCACCTCGCTCAGCCGGTCGGCCACCCGGCGCAGCCCCGAGTCCAGGTCGGGCGCCACGTGCAGGTCCTCGCCGATGGCCAGCAGCGAGCGCAGCATGTCGGGACCCGCGGCGCGCGGGGACTCGGGAGACCGGGCGGTGCTCATGACGTCCTGTTCAATCGGCCGGTGCGTCCGGGCTATTCCCGGCATCGCTCGCCGGTTCCCCGGCGCCCGGGATCGGTTCGGGGGGCGGCTCCCTCCGCGGCCGGACCAGGGCGCCGAGCACGATCACCAGGCCGATGAGGACCAGCAACAGCGGCCAGTGGTCGAAGACCAGGTCGAACAGGTCCTCGGTGACGGGGAAGGCGAGGAGGACGAGGATCGCCCCCGGGACCACCGGCCACCAGAGCCGTCGGCCCCGGTACACCCGATCGAGCGCGTAGATGAAGAAGAACCCGCAGCCCAGGCCGAACAGGGTCCAGTCCGCCTCCCCCACGGTGGCCTCCTCGAAGAACGACCCCACCGCGAGGCCCAGGAGGATGCCGGCCGGCA
>JASFUJ010000188.1:0-6464 GCA_050050355.1 Acidobacteriota bacterium | reverse complement strand
GGGAACGCTCCTCGAGCCCGTACCAGATCACCCGGCCTCCCCCGCGGGACCCGGCCCAGCGCTCGGTCACGCGCACCACCTCGGGGTCGTCCCGGTTCGCCACGACGAACGCGTTGGGTCCGGGGGGGAGACCGCGGAAGATCTCCGCCTTGGCCTCGGCGACCGCCCGCAGGTCGGGGAAGTTCTCCAGGTGCGCGGGGCGCACGTTGGTCAGCACCGCGCCGTCCGGGCGGGCCAGGTCGCTCACCGTGCCGAGCTCGCCCGGGAACGACATCCCGAGCTCCGCGACCATGACCTCCGTGTCGTCCGGGATGTTCAGGAACGCCAGCGGGAAGCCGAAGAGATTGTTCAGGTTGCCCGGATTGCGCGCGGCCCGGAAGCGCTCGGCGAGCACTCCGTAGGTCAGCTCCTTGGTGGTCGTCTTGCCCACCGAGCCGGTGATCCCCACCAGCACCTCCGGCAGATCCCGGCGGAGCGTCCGGACCAGGGCGTGGAGGCCGGCGTAGGTGTCCGAGACGCGGATCAGGCACGGGGCCCCGGTCCGGGTCCGGGCCCCGGCCGGGCCCGGACCGGGAACGCCCTCGACCCGCCGGTGGACCACCGCCCCGGCGGCGCCGCGCTGGAGGGCGTCCCCCACGAACCGATGGCCGTCGGTGGTCTCGCCGGTCAGGGCGAAGAACAGCTCGCCGCCCCGGATCCGGCGGGAGTCGAGCGCCGCACCCGTCCACGGCGCGGTGCCGTCTCCGGTGATCACGTCGCCTCCCATCGCCCGGGCCGCCTCATCGATCCGCCGTCTGACCAAACCGTTCCTCCAGCGCCTTCCGCACCTCGTCCCGGTCCGAGAAGGGCAGCTTGCGATCTCCGACCTCCTGGTACTCCTCGTGCCCCTTGCCGGCGATCACCAGGGCGTCGCCGGGCCCCGCCACCGACACGGCCCGGTGGATCGCCTCCCGCCGGTCGGGCACCATCCGGTAGCCCGCGTTGCCGCTCGCCACCAGCCCGGTTTCGACCATCCGGATGATCTCGAGCGGGTCCTCGGTGCGCGGATTGTCCGAGGTGAGGATGGGCAGGTCGGCGAGCTCGCCGGCCGTTCGCCCCATGGGCTCGCGCTTGGCCCGGTCCCGGTCGCCGCCGGCGCCGAAGACGAGGATGATGCGCCCGCCGGCGAGCTCGCGCACCGCCCGGAGCAGGGCCGTGAGCGCCCCGGGGGTGTGGGCGTAGTCGACGTAGACGGGGAACGGTGGATCGCCCTCGCCGGAGTCGGCGAACACCACCGGCTCCAGCCGGCCGGGCAACGGGCCACGGGCGGCGATCCCTTCGACGATCGCCTCCGGGTCGAGCTCCAGGGCCTCGCCGGCGGCCGCGGCCGCGAGCACGTTCTCCAGGTTGTAGCGGCCGAGGAGGGGCGAGCGGAACCGGAACGTCCCCCGGGGAGTCTCGAGGACCCCTCCCAGCCCCTGCCGGTCGATCTCCACCTCCAGCGCCCGGACCGCGGAGTCGACCGCGGCGCCGAAGGTGACCGGGCCTCTTCCGGAGCCGGACAGCTCGTCGGCGAGCCGCCGGCCGTACGGGTCGTCCAGGTTGACCGCGGCCCGGCCGGCGGGCTTCAGCAGGTCGAACAGGCGCCGCTTGGCGGCGAAGTAGGCCTCGAAGTCCCCGTGCCAGTCGAAATGATCCTGGCTCAGGTTCGTGAACACGGCCGCGTCGAAGGAGAGGCCGGTGAGCCGGTCCAGGTCGAGGGCGTGGGAGGAGGCCTCCATGGCCACCGCCTCGGCGCCCCGGTCCCGCCACCGCCGTAGCAGGCGGATCAGCTCCGGCGCCTCGGGCGTGGTCCGCTCGCCGTGGACGTCCTCGTCGCCGAAGCGGTACCCCAGGGTCCCGACCACGCCGGACGGACGGCCCGCGGTCTCGAGGATCGACGCCAGCAGCGCCACCACGGTCGACTTGCCGTTGGTGCCGGTGACGGCGGCCAGCAGCAGCTCCCGCTCCGGGTGGCCGTGGATCCGGGCGGCGAGGGGGCCGGCCAGGGCGCGCGGATCGTCGGCCTCGTACCAGGGCACCGGCGGCGGCCACCCATCGCCGGCAGCGCTCTCCGGCAGCGGGCCCGGCACGGCGAGCACCGCCACCGCTCCCCGCCCGACCGCGTCGGAGGCGAAGTCCCGGCCGTCGAACCGGGCGCCGCGCACGGCCACGAACAGGTCCCCCGGGGCGACCCGCCGGGAGTCGATCTGGACGCCCGTGACCTCCGGCTCGTCCCCGCCGGGGGAGACCGGCCGGACCGGAAAGCCCTCGAACAGCTCGAACAGCCGCACGGTCAGCCCTCCGCTCCCGGGGTCCCGGTGTCCGGCCCGAGGCGACGGGCCGTGTGCAGCTCGGACCGGGGCGCCACTCCGAGGTACGGCAGCACGCGCTCGGCCACGGCGGCGAAGACCGGGGCGGCCACCCGGCCGCCGGAGGTCAGACCGGCCCGAGGCTCGTCGATCGCCACCAGGCCGGCGATGGCGGGCCTGCGGGCCGGGGCGAAGCCGATGAAGTTGGCCACGAAACGCGTCCGGGAGTAGCGACCGTCGATCACCTTCTGGGCGGTGCCGGTCTTGCCCGCCAGCCGGTAACCCGGAATCCTCGCGTCTTCGGCGGTGCCCCCCTCCTCGAACACCGCCTCGAGGATGCGCTCGAGCTGCAGGGCCGTCGACTGCGAGATCGGCCGGCCCGTCAGGAGCGGCTCCGTCCGCGCGGCGCTCGCGCCGGTGCCCACCGCGCGGACCACGAACGGCCGGTGCAACCGCCCGCCGTCGGCGATCGCCGCCCCGGCGGCGGCGAGCTGGACGGGGGTCACCGCGATCCCCTGCCCGAACGAGACGTAGGCCGGCGTGATCCGGTCCCACTCCTCCAGGCCGCGGACCGCGCCCGGGCTCTCTCCCGGCAGGTCGATCCCGGTGCGCTCGCCGAAGCCGAAGGCCCGGATCATCGAATGGAGCGCCGGCGCCCCCACCCGCAGCCCCACCTTGATCGCGCCCACGTTGGAGGACCTGGCGATCACCTCCCGGAAGGTGAGCCGCCCGAACGGCTTGTGGTCGTTGATGCGGACGCCGTAGAGGGCGATCTCGCCCATCTCGCAGTCGAACACGTCGGACGGATCGACCCGGTTGGCCTCCAGGGCCGCCGCGGCGGTCACCACCTTGAAGGTGGAGCCGGGCTCGTAGACATCGGTCACGGGGCGGATCCGTTCCAGCTCCGGATGCTCCAGGGCGCGATTGGCGTCGTACGGCGGATAGGTCGCCATGGCCAGCACCGCACCGGTGGACGGCTCCAGCAGCACCGCCCAGCCGCCCCGGGCCCGGTGCCGCTCCACCGCCCGGAAGAGCTCGGCCTCGACCACGTGCTGGATGGTGGCGTCCAGGGTCAGGTGGAGATCCCGCCCCGGCGTCGGCTCGGCGAAGGAGAGGTCGGGGAACAGCAGCGAGCCGGCCCGGTTGTCGCGGATCACCGCGCGCTCCGCGGCGCGGCCCGAGACCGCGTCGTCGTAGAGGTACTCGAGGCCCCGCAGGCCCTCGTCATCGGTCCCGACGTAGCCCAGCAGCGGCGCGGCCAGCTCGCGCATCGGGTAGTAGCGCTTGGACTCTTCGACGAAGCCGAGGCCGGGCAGATCGAGGGCGCGCACGGCGTCCGCCGCGGGTGGATCGAGCTTGCGCTTCAGCCAGACCCAGCGCCGGTCCCCGGACAGGCGCTCTTCGAGCTCGCGGCGCCCGGCCGCGTCGTCGAGCCCCAGCAGCGGCGCCAGCGTCTCCGCCGTGGCCGCCGGATCCTCCACCCGCTCCGGCAGGGCGTAGAGCGAGTCCACCGGCACCGACACCGCCAGCTCGCGGCCCCGCGCGTCGTAGATGGTCCCCCGCGGGGGATCCAGCTCGACGACCCGGAGCTGCTGATCGGACGCGCGCTCGGCGTAGAGCGCGTGGTCTCGCACCTGGAGCACGGCGAGGCGCGCCGCCACCAGGACGAACCAGGCGGAGGCCGCGATCAGCACGAGGACGAGCCTCCCCTTCACCGCGCCTCCTTCTCGACCGGAATCTCCTGCGGGGAGGCGTCCGCGACGAACACCATCTGCTCGACGGCCGGCGGGCGCATGCCCAGCTCCTCGCGGGCCCGGCGCTCGATCCGCTTCGGGCTGGACAGGTAGGCGGCCTCCAGGCGCAGGCGGCTCTTCTGGCGCTCCAGCTCGTGCAGCTCGTGCTCCAGCCGGTCGATCCGGTAGCCGGCGTCGAGCACCTGGAGATGGATCCAGGTGAACGCGGTCAGGGCCAGGGCGACCGGCGCCAGGACCAGGATCACCTTCACCAGGTCCCGCAGGCGGCGGCGGTCGCGCTCGCGGACCAGGTACTCGTTGGCGACCGGCCGGTGGACGGCGTAGGACGACCGGGTGCCCCCGGGGACGTCCCGGCCGGCCTTGCGGGAGGACCGCGGGGCGGCTCCCGGGGCCGGGCTCGGCCGGCCGGGGGGCGCACCGGGCGCCGTGGGGAGACCCGCGCTCATGGCTCGACCGACCTCCTCCGCGCCGCCCGCAGCTTCGCCGAGCGCGACCGGGGGTTGGCCGCGACCTCCTGCGGGCTCGGGGTGATCGGCTTCTTCGTCAGCACCTCGATCACCCGGGTCTCGGCCCGGGGGCGGCCGGTGATCTCGTCCACCTCGCCGCGGGCCAGGTCGCGCAGGGTGTTCTTGACGATCCGATCCTCCAGGCTGTGATAGGAGATCACCACCAGCCGCCCGTCCAGCTCCAGGAGCTGCACCGCCTCCTCCAGGAAGCGCTCCAGCTCGTCCAGCTCCCGGTTGACCTCGATCCGCAGCGCCTGGAAGACGCGGGTCGCCGGATCCACCCGGCCTTCGCGGCGCCCGGGGCGCCCCGGGCGGCCTCCCTTGGCCTCCAGGATGAGCCGGCGCAGGTCGCCGGTGGTCTCCACGGGCTCGCTCCGGCGGGCCTCGACCAGCGTCCGGGCGATCCTCCGTGCCTGCCGCTCTTCGCCGTACTCCCTGAAGATCCGAGCCAAGTCCGCCTCCGGGTAGCTGTTCACGATCTCGGCCGCGGTCGGTCCGCGGGTTCCCATGCGCATGTCGAGCGGGGCGTCGAACCGGAAGCTGAAGCCCCGCTCGGCGGTATCGAGCTGCAACGACGAGACGCCGAGGTCCGCGTAGACCCCGGCCGCCGAGGGTTCCCCGGCGCGCTCCGCCAGGGCGGCGAGCTCCGAGAAGGCGCCCTCCGCGAGCCGCACCCGGTCGCCGAACCGTGCCAGCCGCCGGCCCGCGCGCTCCAGGGCGCGCGGGTCCCGGTCGATTCCGAGCAGCCGCACCCCCGGCGCCGCCTCCAGCAGCGCCTCGGCGTGGCCGCCCAGGCCGACCGTCGCATCGACGAACAGACCCCGTCCGGAGTCCGGGCGCTCCGGCAGCAGGTACCGGAGGGTCTCGTCGACGAGGACGGGGACGTGGTCGGCATCGGGGCTCATTCGCCTTTCCGTTGCGGCGGCCTCCCGGGCCGCCCGCGGTCAGATCTGCAGATCGCTCAGGGCACGGAAATCGTCCTCCGTGAACGGTTCCTGGACGAGCCGCTCCTCGAAGCGCTCGCGGTTCCAGACCACCAGGTGGTCCAGGTGTGCGCTGACCACCACCTCGCCCTGGATGTCCGCGCTCTCGCGCAGGATCTGGGGCACCACGATGCGCCCCTGCGAGTCGAGCCGGGCCTGCTGGCCGAAGTAGTTGACCCGTTCGAGGAAGCGCATCTTCGACCGGTGGGTCGAGGGCATGGTGGACAGCCGTTCTTCGATCTCCTCCCAGACCGGGAGCGGGTAGATCAGGGCGGAGTCACCGTGGATCGAGGTGGCGAAGACCTCCGCGCTCCACCGGTCCTCCATGAAGGTCCGGAAGGGCGTCGGAATCTTCAGCCGACCCTTGTCGTCGATCTTTGCCGGTGCGCTGCCCCTGAACATGGTCCCCACTCGTGGCCGAGGGTTTGACGCTCAGATTAGCAGGGCGACCCACTTTTGTCCACATTACTCCACTTTGGACCACCGCCGCCCACGAGTAGACCACGGGCGGGGTGGCCGGTTCCACCGGCGGGAGGGGGGAGGGGTTGCGCTGGCGGGGAGGGGATGGCCGTGGGGTGGAGGGCCCCGCCGGGGCGTCAGCCGGGAGGGTACGTGGCGCGGGGGGACGAGCCCCCCGCCTACATCCGCGGGGCCCGGTGTAGCGGCGGGGCTCGTCCCCGCCCACGGCCGTCCCCAGCGGGGCCCGGTGCAGGCTCGGGGCTCGTCCCAACCCACGGCCGTCCCCCGCGGGGCCCGGTGCAGGCTCGGGGCTCGTCCCCGCCCGCGTCTCTAGGACAACGCCGGCGGGGGGCCGCTCTCCTTCGACGGCTCGATCTCGATCTCCGGGGCCGCCGGCTCGGCGGGCTGGCGCGGCTCCTCCTCCGCGCCCCC
>JASFUJ010000187.1:0-6474 GCA_050050355.1 Acidobacteriota bacterium | reverse complement strand
GGCAGGTACGAGAGCCCGATCACGTGATCCAGGTGGAAATGGCTGAGGATCACGTCCAGCTGCTCGACGCCCTCCAGCAGCTCCCGGACGCGCGGCTCGAGCAGGCGCGCGACCCCGGTGCCGGCGTCGAGCAGCAGCGCGCGGTCCTCGAACCGCACCAGGAAGCACATGGTCTGGCGGCCGTGGGTGGGGATGTAGCCGTTGGTGCCCAGTGGAATCAGGCGCATCGGACCTCCCGGAGTCGTCCCGGCGTGGAAACCCGCGGCCCTAGTCTACCGGGTCCGCCGGCCCCGACCGGGCGTCGATCCGCCACGAGCCGCCGTAGTAGACTCCCGCGGTCATCGGAGGGATTCCAGGCGTGAGCGTGCTCGACGGACAGAGGGCCCTGGTCACCGGGGCCAGCGGGGCGATCGGCGGGGAGCTGGCGCTCGCCCTCGCCCGGCGGGGGGTGCGCCTGGTGCTCTCGGGCCGGAACCGGGAGCGCCTGGAGGCCACCGCCGAACGGGCGCGCGCGGAAGGCGCGGAGGTGCGCGCCGTCGCCGGCGACCTGACTGACGACCAGGCCCTGGGCCGGCTCGCCGACGCGGCGGTGGACGGAGAGGGCCGAGCCGGCGGGGTCGACCTGCTGCTCCACGCCCTCGGCGCCTACCGGGCCGGAGCGGTCGCCGAGACGCCCCCGGACGTGCTCGACCACCAGCTCCGGGTCAACCTCCGGGTGCCCTACGAGCTGACGCGCCGGCTCCTGCCCTCGCTCCGTGCCCGCCGGGGCCAGATCGTCTTCGTCAACTCGAGTGCCGCCGTCCGCCCCCGCGGCCCGGTGTCCGCGTACGCCGCCTCCAAGGCCGCCCTCGCCGCCCTGGCCAACTGCCTCCGCGACGAGGTCAACCCGGACGGCGTCCGCGTGCTGTCGGTCTTCCCGGGCCGCACGGCGAGCGCCATGCAGGAAGAGGTCCACCGCTTCGAGGGCCGCCCCTACGATCCCGCGCGCTTCCTCCAGCCCTCCGAGGTCGCCGGCACCATCGTCCACGCCCTCGAGCTCCCCCCCACCGCCGAGGTGACCGACCTCCACATCCGCCCCGCCTACCCGCCGCAGGGCTGACCCGGCGCGGTCACTCCGCTCCCCCTCCATCTCCCACGGCCCACGGGGTCCTCTCCCCGCTTTCCCCGATCAGCTCTGGGATCGGCCAGCGAACGGTGACGCCCGATGGGGCAGCGGCCGGTGATCTGGGGAGCGGGTCGGGAGGCCCTGTCCGGAGGGCGTCGAGGAGCGCGCTCGCGGGGCCGCCTGGCCGGCTGGACCGCCCGGCGCGCTCCGAGCCGAGCCGCGCGTTGCCCGCGCAACCGCCCTTCCACGCGCGGCGTCCCGCAGGACAGGGCCTCCCGACCCGCTCCCGGCGGCCCCCCCCGGCGAAGGCGAACCTCCCCTCGAGGCTACGGCCGGTCGGGATCGTCCTCGGAGCTGCCCTCGTCCGCGTCCCCCTCCGGCTCCTCCGCCACGAAATCCTCCGGCAGGCTGCCGCTGGTCTGGACCACGGCGATCTCCACCCGCCGGTTGCGCTGCCGCGCCTCCGGGCTGGTCCCCTCCACCAGCGGGGCCGCCTTCCCGAACCCCTTGGACTGGATCCGCTCCGGATCCACCCCGGCCTCCACCAGGTACTCGCGCACCGCCGCCGCCCGCCGCTCCGACAGCTCCTGGTTGTACTCCACGCTCCCCACGTCGTCCGTGTGGCCGTAGACCTGGATCGAGAAGTTCTCGGTCGTCAGGAGGACCCCGGCGATGCGGCTCAGGAGCTCCCGGTTCTTCGGCCGCAGCTCCGCCTGGTCGAAATCGAACTCGATGCTGTCGCCCAGGTTCATCACCATGCCGAGGGCCGTGCGCCGGGTCTCCGCGATCCGGCCCAGGCTCCGCTCGAGCCGGTTCAGCTCCCGCTCCCGCTGCTCGCGCACCTGCTGGAGCCGCTGCCGGGCCTCGTGGGCCTTCTGCTCCGCCCGCACGGCGTCGAGGATCGCCTGCTCGGTCTCCTCCTCGGCGCGGCGCCGGGCCTCGGACTCCTCGGCGGCCTGGGTGCGTGCGGCCTGTGCCTCCCCGAGGGCGGACTCGGCTCTCTCCTCGGCCGTCCGGGCCTGCTCCTCCGCCTCGCGCGCCCGCTCCGCCAGGCGGTCCGAGAGGTCCTCGGCCTTCGCCGCCCGCGCATCGGCCGCATCGGCCCGCTCCCGCGAGGCCTCGGCACGCTCCTCCGCCTCGACCACGTCCTCCTGGAGATCGGCGACGGTCGAGCGGAGCCCGCCCACCTCCGCCTCCAGGTCCTGGAGCATCCCGTACACGAACCACCCCCCGACGCCCGCGGCGACCAGGAGCACGGTGGGCAGGACGATCGACACGACCTTGGTCTGCTTCATACCAAACCAACCAACGGGGGGGAGGAAGCGGGGATTCCGTGGAGCCTTCTCGTCAGACCGTCCCGGGGCCAGAAACACGAACGGCGGCAAGGCGAGTCTCCTCCACCCTGCCGCCGTTCCGGGCCCTCCGGGGTCGCCTCGAGGGCGAGGGACCCGATCAGAGCGCGATCAGTACGAGTATGGGCCGCCGCCGCAGCCGATCCACTTCGTCGCGGAATCGCTGGAACCGTCCGGGGCGGTGACCGTCACCGTGACGGTCCCTGATTGGTTGGTCCAGCAAGCCACCGTGCAGAATGGACTGTCGCCGCACCCCTGAGGGAAGTAGAGGGAGCCGCTGGTGGTCCAGAAGTAGGTGTACTCGGACCCGAACGGTCGGGCCTCGCAGAACGCTCCGTTCCCAGCCGGCTCGCAGATCAGCTGTGCACTGACCGACGCCGCTGCGTCCGGTGCGGGCACGAGGACCGCGCCCACCAGGGCGACGGCCAGGGCGATCGAGACGACGGTCAGGGTTCGTGCAGACATGGGAATCTCCTCCTTTGATCCAATGAATTCAGGGTGTTCGTCCAATCCGAAACACGAACTCTCGGAAGGACTGACGGAGGATACCCAACGCTGCCCAGGGAGGACAAGAGCTCGCCCGCTTCGGACCCTCTCACGCCTCCTTCGGACCGCGCGGGGTCACCCGGATGCCGGCGGCGCTCACCACCCGGCTGCCGTCGGGGACGTCTTCGGTGACCACGGCGTTGGGGCCGACGACCACGTCGTCGCCCAGGCGGATGCCGCCGACGATCGCCGCGCCGGCGCCCAGGAAGGCCCGGTCGCCGATCACCGGCATCTCGCCGCGGCGGCTGGGCGAGAGCGAGCCGACCGTCACCCCGTGGAGGATCAGGGCGTCCTCGCCGATCCGGGCGGCGCCGCCGATGACCATCCCGGTGCCGTGGCTGATCCGGAGGCCGGGACCGATCTCCGCCCCGGGGTTGACGTCGACCCCGGTCAGCCACAGGTTGACCCGGGCGACCAGGGGGGCGAGGAACCGGACGTTGCGCACCTTGAGCCAGCGGGCGATCCGGTAGAGGAAGACCGCCTGGAAGCCGTTGTCGAACAGCAGGGCCTCCACCACCACCCGGACCGTCGAGCCCCGGTGGGTCAGGCGCAGGCGCTCCACGTCCCGGCCGAGCGCCCCCATCACGCGCCCCCGCCGGACGGAGCCCGGCCCGATCCGGGAGCGCGCGAGACCGCGGCCGGCGGCAGCTCCGCGTCCACCGCCGGCGGCCCGGTGAGCTCGGTGCGGAAGAACCCGTCCCGGAACCCGCGGACCTTGGCCAGGACCGCCGCGGCGTTGCCCCGGGGCAGCTCCCGCAGGAACGCCACCGGCAGGGACAGCAGGATCATCGCCACCGCCCGCAGCCGGTTCCAGGCCCCCGCGTGCCGGCGCACGAAGAGGGCCGTCGAGCGGGCCGAGTGGTAGGTCTTCGGCGCCTTGTAGCCCCCGACCGACGCCGAGACCATGTGCCAGAGCCGGGCCCGGTGGGCGTACCAGCACCGCCAGCCGGCGCGGCGGGCGCGCATGCAGAAGTCCCCGTCCTCGAACGAGAGATGGAAGATCGGGTCCCACAGGCCCACCTGCTCGAACACCCGCCGCTTGACGAGCTGGGCGCAGCCGTTGACGTAGCCGATCTCCGCGTCCCGGTCGTACTGCCCCCGGTCGAGCTCGCCGGAGCCCCGCTCCCGGGTCACCGCCTCCCGGAACGTCAGCCGGCCGCCGGCCGCCCAGATCCGCTCCCGGTCCCAGTAGTAGTAGGACTTGGGGCCCACCAGACCGATCTCGGGCCTCGACTCGGCCAGCCGGACCATCTCGCCCAGCATGTCCGGGGCCACCTCGATGTCGTTGTTGAGCACCAGCACGTAGTCGAACCCCCGGTCCAGGGCGTGGCGGATGCCCAGGTTGGCGCCGCCCGCCGGCCCCAGGTTCACCTCGGTCCGCACCCGGGTCACTCGCGGGAACCGCTCGGCCACCGCCTCGTCGGAGCCGTCGGTGGAGCCGTTGTCCACCACGATCACCTCGTAGTCCGGGTAGTCCATCCGGGTCAGGCTCTCCAGGGCCTCCAGGGTGACCTCCCGCCCGTTGTAGTTGAGCACCACGCACCCCACCGACGGAGCTAGCCCATACTCTTCCATCCCCGAGATTCCCAATTCCAAGTTCCTAATTCCTAATTCCTAATTACCTACCACCACCGTCACCTCCACCCGGTAAGGCTCCACGCCCCGGCGGGAGAACCAGGAGACGTGCTCGAACACCGGGTCGAGGGCCAGCACGTACCGGCCCGGCTCGGCGGGCGCCTCGATCTCCTGCAGCACCTCCACCGCCTCCCCCGGCTCGACCGGCAGCGGCAGGTCGGACCGGACACCGTCGTAGCGCACCACTCGCTCGGCGGCCCCTCCCGGTCCCGCGCCGCCCCCGTCCGGCCCCGCGTCCACCCCCTCGAGCGGCCGGAGCCAGTGGTAGGAGAGCCGCACCTCGGCCGCGCCGGTCTGCCGCCAGGCGCTCGCGCTGGTGTTGCGGAGGCGAACCCGGGCGTAGAAGGTCTGCCCGGCCGTCACGCGGGGCCGCACCTCCACGGCCTCCCAGGCGAGGCCGAAGACGTCGGCGTCCAGGTCCGCCGCGGAGCCCAGGTAGGTCAGCTCCGCCCCCAGGAAGAAGGTCTCCAGCCGGGACGCGTCGTAGCCGAAGAGCCCGTCCGGGCAGGGGTTCGGGGGGAAGTGCTTGGTGTAGGCGCGGCTGCGGCCCCGGGCCACGTCCACCTCCAGCCGGTGGCCGACGAACGGGTGGCCCATCCGGGAGCCCCGGTGACTCGGGCCCTCCGGCCTCAGGGTCACCCGCTCGGAGGATTCGGCCGGAATCCCGGAGTCGAGCTCCACCGTCCGCCGGTCCCCGTCCATCTCCAGCCGCACCCGGTTGTGCGGCGCCGGCGAGCGCACCCGAAACACCGCCTCCCCGATCGGCTCCTTCGCCAGCAGCCAGAGCTCCGTCTCCCCCGCGCCCTGCACCCAGAGCGTCTCGCCCCGGGGCAGCACCCGGTCCTTGCGCCCGACGAACTGGACGCCTCCGATCACGACCCGGTGATACCCGGGGACCTCCCGCAGGGTGTGCTCCAGCGGGAAGAGCCGGAAGGGGGCGTTGCGGGCGTGGAACTGGAGCGTCGGCTCCGGCACGCTCGCCCCGAACTGGGTCAGCAGCAACGGCCCCAGCAGCAGGCCGCCGAGCGCGTAACCCGCCGGCACGATCCCGCGCGGGCGCACCCGGGTCACCAGGAAGAGGAAGGCCGGATAGACGTTCACGAAGTAGCGGTTGCCCACGAACCCGCCGCCCCCCTGCCAGTTGAACGGAATGAAGACCAGGAAGAAGAGGGCCACCGCCGCCAGGGCCGCGAGCAGCAGCCAGCGCCGGACCGACCGCCTCTCGTGCGCCAGGAACAGGCCGAAGGCCAGCACCGCGAACGGCATGTAGAGGGCCAGCCCGGTGTGGCGCCCCCACAGGAAGTAGCCCACGTTCGCCCGGAGCTCGCGCCAGTCCACGTCCGGCACCCGAAACATCCAGCTCCAGGCCCCGGCCGTGGGCGAGCGCTCCACCGCCGTCGAGGCTTCTCCCGGATCGGGCGTCTCCCACGGCAGCTCGTCCGGCCGGCAGACCGTCACCCCCTGGCGCTCCACTCCCAGGTAGGCGGTGGGCTCGCCGGTGAGGAGCGCCGACAGCCCGGCGATCAGCCCCATGGCGACGACGGCGCCCGCCACCCAGGCGGCGGCCGACGCCCAGCGCCGGCGGCGCAGCGGGATCCAGAGGAGCGGCAGGGCCAGGGCGGCCACCATCGGCTTGGCGTAGACCGCCGGCATCAGCGCGGCGCCGGAGAGGAAGGCCAGGGCCAGGGCCGGGCGCCGGCGCGATCCTTCCCCGGGCCGGTCCCCATCCCGCCGGAACCGGTCGAACCGGTGGAACCCGAGGAACAGGGCCGCGGTCACCGACGCCATGTTGAAGATCTCCGGCTGGATCCAGAAGCCGTAGGCGAAGCCGGCGCT
>JASFUJ010000186.1:0-6491 GCA_050050355.1 Acidobacteriota bacterium | reverse complement strand
GTCCACGGCGGCTTCGCCAGCCACGTGCTGGTGCCCGCCGCCCCCCTGGTGAGCCTGGACGGGGCGCCCACCGGCATCTCCCTCGAGGAGATCTCGGTGGTGGCCGACGCGGTCTCCACCGCCTACCAGGCGACGGTGCGCGCCGGGCTCGCCGAAGGCGACCTGGCGGTCGTCGTCGGCGCCGGCGGCGTGGGGGGCTTCCTGGTGCAGATCGCCCGCGCCCGGGGCGCCCGGGTGATCGCCTGCGACGTCAAGCCGGCGGCCCTGGAGGCCGCCGCGGCGTTCGGCGCCGAGCACACCATCGACGTCTCCGGACGGGAGCCCAGGGAGGTCCGCAAGGAGGTCCGGGGGCTGGCGAAGGAGTGGGGGATCCCGTCGCTCAACCACCGGATCTTCGAGGCCAGCGGCACGGCGCCGGGTCAGACGCTGGCCTACGCCTTCCTCGGGCCGGCGGCGACCCTGCTCCTGGTCGGCTTCACGCCGGAGAAGGTGCCCACGCGGCTTTCCAACCTGATGGCCTTCGACGCCTCGGTGCACGGTACCTGGGGCTGTCCGCCCGACGCCTATCCGCCGGTGCTGGAGCTCATCTACTCCGGCGCCGTGCAGCTCGCCCCGGTGGTCGCGCACGCGCCGATGTCGAAGCTCAACGAGCTGCTCGACGACATGGCGAGCCACCGCCTCGAGCGCCGCATGATCCTCCACCCCGAAGACTGACATCGATCCGACGAGAGGGACGAACCCGGAGGGAAACGAACACCCATGAGCGATCCCAAGCCACTCAGAAACCACGAGCTGGTCCCCGACCAAGAATTCCGGCACGTCCGCTACGAGACCCGGCCGGTTCTCGACCGGGCGGGGAATCCGGTGCCCGGCCTGCACCAGGTCTGGATCCACCTGGACAACCCGAGCCAGCTCAACTCCTACACCACCGAGATGACCAAGGAGGTGATCCTCGGCTTCCGGCGGGCGAGCGCTGATCGCCGGGCGGTGGCGGTGGTCTTCACCGGCACCGGCGACCGGGCCTTCTGCACCGGCGGCAACACCGAGGAGTACGCCACTTACTACGCCGGGCGGCCTCACGAGTACCTCCAGTACATGCGGCTGTTCAACGACATGGTCACCTCGATCCTGCTGTGCGACAAGCCGGTGATCTGCCGGGTCAACGGCATGCGGATCGCCGGCGGCCAGGAGATCGGCATGGCCTGCGACTTCTCCGTGGCCGGCGACAACGCCTCCTTCGGCCAGGCGGGTCCGGTCCACGGCTCGGCCCCCGACGGCGGCTCCACCGACTTCCTCCACCTCTACGTGGGCTACGCCAAGGCCGCCGAGTCGCTGGCGCTCTGCACCCAGTGGTCCGCCTACCTGGCCCACCGCCTCGGCCTGATCAACGACGTGGTGCCGGTCTATCGGGACGCCTCCGGGGCAACGGTCCCCAACCCCCTCGTGGTCACCGACCGCTGGATCGACGACACCGGCCGGATGGTCTACGGCGAGTGGCTTGCCGGCGACGCCAGGAAGGCGGCCAAGGAGCGGCTCGGCGAGCTGACCATCGATCTGGCGCCGCTCGACGCCAAGGTCGACGAGCTGGTGACCACCCTGCTCCACACCTTCCCCGACTGCACCCGCAAGACCCTCGAGGGCCAGCGCAAGAAGAAGCTGGAGCACTGGTACGCCAACTCGGAGACCAACCGCTCCTGGCTGTCGCTCAACATGGCCACCGAAGCCTCCGCCGGCTTCCCCGCCTTCCATTACGGCGACCGGGGCGAGCGCAAGATCGACTTCGCCGCCCTGCGCCGCGGCATCGCCGAGGGGCGCCGGTTCGACCGGGAGCTGGTGCGGGAGGTGCTCCCGCCGAGCGCCCGCAAGGGGGTCGAGGAGGCCGAGGGAACGCTGGACGGTGAGCGCGAGCCGGTTCTCCAGGGCGGGGGAGGCGCGCGATGAGCCCGGCCGCGGCCACCCCCCGATTCGAGACCCTGCGGGTCGAGCGGATCGAGGAGGGCACCGTCCTGCGGATCCTGCTCGACAAGCCGAAGGGGAACGTCCTCGACTCGAAGATGATGGGCGAGATCTCCGCCGCACTCGAGGAGCACGCGGACGACGAGGCCCTCCGCCTGGTCCTCCTGCGGGGCGCCGGCGGGAGCTTCTCCTACGGGGCGTCCATCGAGGAGCACCGCAAGGAGCAGGCGCCCGGGATGCTCGGGGCCTTCCACCGGCTGGTCCGGCGGCTCGCCGAGTACCCGGTGCCGGTGGCGGCGCTGGTCGAGGGGCAGTGCCTCGGCGGCGGCTTCGAGCTGGTGCTCATCTGTCACTTCCTGTTCGCGACGCCCGGAGCCCGCTTCGGCTGTCCGGAGATCAAGCTGGGCGTCTTCCCGCCGGTGCTCGCCGCGGTCGGCACCGAGCGGCTGGGCTCGTTTCCGGCCGAGCGCATGCTCCTGACCGGCGACACCGTGACCGCCGCCGAGGCAGAGCGCCTCGGCTGGCTCACCGGGACCCTCGAGGGGGACGACCCGGAGCAGGACCTCCTCGCCTGGTACCGGAAGACCCTGGCACCGCTCTCGGCCTTCGCCCTGCGCCAGGGCACCCGGGCCCTGCGGAGGAGCGCGGGCTGGGCGCGGAATCTCGGCGAGATCCTGGACCGGGCCGAGGCCCAGTACGTGGACGAGATCCTCGAAAGCCACGACGGCAACGAGGGCATCGAGGCGTTCCTGGAGCGCCGCGAGCCCGCCTGGAGGAACCGGTGAGCCCAGTCGCCGAGAGGACCGACCGGGTCGGACCCCGGTCGGAGCCGAGACAGCGCATTCTCCGCGCCGCCGCCACCGCCATCGCCGAGAACGGCTACCACGGCATGGGGTTGCGCGAGCTGTCGAAGGCGGCGGGCATGAGCCTGTCCAACCTCTACAACTATTTCTCCTCCAAGGAGGAGATGCTGTTCGCCCTCCAGAAGGAGGCCTTCGAGGTCCTGGTCGCCTCGGCCGAAGAGGCGCTCGAGATCGCCGACGCCCCGGAGGACCGGCTCTACGTCTTCATCTCCCACCACGTGCGCTACGTGGCCGAGCACCCCCGGGTGATGCGGGTGCTGGTCCACGAGGCGGCGTCGCTGCCGGCCGAGCAGCGCGCCGTGGTGCGGAGCCTCAAGGAACGCTACTTCGAGCTCGCCCGGGGCCTCGTCGCCGACGTGGTCGAGACCGGTTGCGGCCGGCCGGCCGCGGGCGACGAGCTCGATCCCGCCGAGCTCGACCGCATCACCTACAACGTCTTCGGGATGCTCAACTGGCTCTACGGCTGGTACGAGCCGAAGGTCCACGGCGAACCGCAGACGGTGGCCATGACCATCTTCCGCATCACCCTGTGCGGAGTGGTCACCGACTGCCCACGCCAGAACCCGCGGGAGAGCCTCGACCTCCACCTGAGCTCGGTGGAGGCCCGGCCCCTTCTGGGAGGAGCCGGAGAGGCCGGCGACGACGACGCTTCTCCCGACCAACTCTCCGAATCCGGAGGTCGACCGTGAACATCGAGACCAAGTCGCAACGCTCTCCGGCAACCGGCCCGGAGGCAGTCCCCGACCGGGCGGACCGAACCGATCCGGCCGATCCGGCCGGACCGCTCCTCGCGCGCTGCCGGAAGCTGGTGGACGACCTCTCGTTCGAGACCGTCCGGCGCTGGAAGAGCGAGAACCCGGGTCACCTGGCGGTCGGCTACATGCCGATCTACGTGCCGCGGCCCCTGATCGAGGCCCAGGGCTGCCTGCCCGTCGCCCTGTTCGGGGGCGGCGACCAGATGGAGATCATCCGGGGGGACTCGTACTTCCAGAGCTACATCTGCCACATCCCGCGGAGCACCGTGGAGCTCGCCCTGCGCGGCGACCTCGACGTCCTGGACGCGCTGCTGTTCCCGTCGATCTGCGACGTGATCCGCAACCTGGGGGGCATCTTCGACCTGCTCAGCCCGGAGAAGCTCACCTTCTACGTGGACCTGCCCCAGGACTTCGACCCGGAGATCGGCGGCCGGTTCTACGTCGAGCAGATGCAGGAGCTGGCCGCGGCCCTCGTCGGCCGGGGCGCCCAGCCGCTGAGCGACGGCACCCTGCGCGAGGCGATCGCCGCCGAGAACCGCCGCCGCCGGGCGCTGGACGGTCTGGACGCACTGCGCCGGGCCGAGCCCTGGAAGGTGCCGGCCTCGGAGGCCTACCTGGCCGTGCGCGCCGGGGCGCTCCTGCCCACCGACGAGCACACCGAGCTCCTGGCCGAGATCACCGAGGCCTTCGCCGGGCGGGAGGCGCGCCCGTACGACAACGTCCGGGTGGCGGTGGTGGGCTCGTTCTGCGAGCAGCCGCCCATCGCCCTGATCCGCACCCTGGAGAAGGCCGGCTGCGACATCGTGGACGACGACTTCCAGCTCGGCATGCGGTTCCTGAGCCGGCCGATCGAAGTCCCCGAGGGGACGTCCCCCCTCGACGCCCTGGCCCGCTCGTACCTGGACCACGGGGTCGCCACCGCGAGCCGCTACATCGCCAACGGCGAGAAGGGGGCCGAGCTGGTGCACCGGGTCCGGGAGACCGGCGCCGACGGCGTGGTCTTCGCCGCCGCCTCCTTCTGCGACCCGGCGCTGCTCGACCAGCCCATGCTGGAGCGCGCCCTCGACCGCGCCGGCGTCCCGCACACCAGCTTCAAGTTCTCCGAAAACACCGCGCAGTTCGGCTCGATCCGCGAACAGGCCGGGGCCTTCTCCGACTCGGTCAAGCTCTGGGGGAAGAGCGCATGACGACTCCGACGACAGACACCGCCAACGCACCGTCCACCGCACCCCCGGAGGCCGTTCCGATCGCGAAGGACGCCAGCCAGGTCCGCCAGAAGCGGATGATCGGCGAGCACTTCGAGCGCCTGGAGCGCGCCCCTGAGGAAGGCCGCAAGGTGGTCTATACCTTCGTGCCCGGGAACCTGACCGAGCTGCTCGGCGCCCTCGACCTGCTACCGGTCCTGCCGGAGATCAACGCGCTCCAGTCCGGCATGCGGGGCAAGAGCCGCGGCTACATCGGCGAGGCCGAGAAGGCAGGCCACTCCGAGGACGTCTGTACCTATGTCAAGTGCGACCTGGGGATGAAGAAGTCGGGCAACATCTCGCCCACCGGCACCAGGCTGCCGGACCCGGACCTGCTGCTGCTCTCCTACACCGGGTGCTTCACCTTCCTCAAGTGGTTCGAGATCCTCCGCGAGGAGTACGAGTGCCCGGTTGCCATGCTCCACGTGCCCTACCAGGCGGACGGACGGATCACCCCGGAGATGCGCCGCTACGTGGTCGACCAGCTCGAGCGCAAGGTGATCCCGGCGCTCGAACGGATCGCCGGCAAGACGCTGGACATGGACCGGCTCTCGGAGCTGCTGGAGCGCTCCCGGCAGGCCGAGGACGACCTGGTGGCGGTCTGGGAGTCGGCCAAGCACAGGCCCTCGCCCATCGACGGCTACTTCGGCGGCGTCTACTACGTGGGGCCGATCTTCTCCGCCTTCCGGGGCAGCGAGGACGCCCGCGAGTACTACCGCGAGCTCCGCGAGGAGGTGGAGGACCGGATGGCCCGGGGCGTGGGCCCCATGACCCCGGACGGCGAGCTCACCGAGGAGCGCTACCGGCTGGTCATCGAGGGGCCGCCCAACTGGACCAGCTTCAACGACTTCTGGCGCATGTTCGCGCGCGAGGGGGCGGTGGTCGTCACCTCCACCTACACCAAGGTGGGCGGCCTCTACGACACCGGTTTCCGGCACGACCCGGAGCGGCCGCTCGAGAGCCTCGCGGAGTACTGCCTGAACTGCTACACCAACCACTGCCTCCCGAGCCGGGTGGACCTCCTGGAGCGCTACCTCCGCGAGTACTCCGCGGACGGCTTCCTGATCAACTCGGTCAAGTCGTGCAACTCCTTCAGCGTCGGCCAGCTCCTGATGCTCCGCAAGCTGGAGGAGCGCACCGGCCTGCCCGGCGGCTTCATCGAGTCCGACCTGGTGGATCCGCGCTACTTCGGCAAGGCGAACATCGAGAACCGGGTCCAGAGCTACCTTCAGATGCTCGAGTCCCGTAGAAAGGGGAGCTACGCATGAAGTGCGTCGTCGGCATCGACCTGGGCTCCACCACCACCAAGGCCCTGCTCCTGACCGAGGACCGGGAGGTACTGGGCCGCGGCATCACCAACAGCCGCTCGAGCTACGACGTGGCCTGCGCCGTGGCCCGGGAGGAGGCCCTGACCGCCGCCCGCTTCGCCCTGCTGGAGCGGCGCCTGGCGGCCCTCCCCGGGGATACCCGGGCGTCGTGGGAAGCGGGGACGGACGGCTCGGCGGCCGGCAACGGCAGCGACCGGCGCTCCCTCGAAGACCTCCTGCAGGAGGCGTTCCGGCTGGAGCTCTACCTGGACGAGCTCGGGCGGCTGCGCGAGGAGATCGTCCGCCTGCTGGAGTCGCCCTTCCAGGAGGAGTGGCGCGCGGCCCTGGAGCCGGCCGTCGAGGAGA
>JASFUJ010000185.1:0-6505 GCA_050050355.1 Acidobacteriota bacterium | reverse complement strand
GGTCACACCCCGCGTGGCATCGGTGGACACCGCGCGCACCGTGAGCGCGCACCACCGGTCGCTCGCCGGACGGCTCTCCCGCTCTCCCCCCACCAGCAACAGCACGTCGCCACGGACCAGGCCGCCGCCGGTGCCGGCGAGGAGCAGCGGTTCGCCGGCGACGATCGCCTGGGGCCCGGGGATCGGCGGCGCCGGCGTCAGGCGGTTCCAGGTCGCGTGGGCCGGGAGTCGCCGGTCGGTCTCGAAGGTCTGGGGCAGCTCGTCCTGCGCCGGGATGCTCAGCACCCGGGTGCCCGCGGGAACCGTGGCCTCGCCCGGCGGGTCGTCCACCCGGAAGGCCAGCCACGCCGAGGCGGACGTGCCGGGGTGGAGCTCGTAGCCCACGGCGCGCGCCAGCTCCAGCAACGAGCGGCGCTCGCCGGCGGTGCGCAGGAAGCCCTCGTCCGCGATGCGCTCCTGGTAGAAGGTGAGGACGTCGGCCACGCAGGCCCAGGCGTCGAGCAGGGCGACGGCCGGGTCCGAGGGCTCGCGGGTGGTGAGGGCCGCAAGCGGCCGATCTCCCGCGTGCTCGCCGTCTGCGATCTCCTCTCGGGGCAGCCGGTCGAGCATGCGGCGCAGGAAGACCGGTTGGGTGTCCAGCCGCCAGGCGAGGGAGCGCAGCCCCGGCCGGTTGAGGTGGCGCCGGTCGAGGACCGGCCCGCGATCTTCGGTGGTCGTCATCGTCCACCCCGCAGGTTCAGGCGCAGGACGCCGTTCTCGGGCGCCGACGGATCGTTGTCCAGGCGGGCGATCTCCAGCGGGCCGATCTCGATCCACCCGCGCTCCAGCTCCACCGTTCCCGGCCGGCCGAGGCGGCGGAACAGGGTGGGCTCCACCCGGGCCACGCCGGGCACCTCCATGGCCGCCGACACGATGCGGCTCGAGTAGACCGGCTCGCCGAAGCCCAGGTTGCCGCGATGGAAGAACCCGCGCCGGCCGCCGGGGAGCTCCACGTTGCCGAAGGTCTCGGCGAGCCGCTGGCGCACCGTGCTGGGGAAGTGCTCCGGCTGCACGTCGACGGTGAGGGCGATCTCCACCGGGACGTAGCGGGCTCCCCGCACGCGGACCTGGACGCCGGCGAGCCGGAAGGGTTCGAGGAAGGCCCGCAGCTCGGTGCAGAAGGCGTCGTCCACCGGCCGTCCGGCCCGCCGTGCCACCGCCACCTCGACCAGCGGCCAGCTCCCCGCCCAACGGCGCGCCGCGGCGGCCCGCTCCACCTCGGGATGGCGGAGCGCCACCGCGCGCCAGTCCTCCTCGGTGACCGCCCGCTCCGGGGTGCGGAAGGCGTAGGGAGCGAAGAGCCGTGCACGGTCCAACGGCTCGGGGTCGGTGCCGCCGCGGGCGGCCAGGGGATTGCGCACCGCGAGCACCCGGTCGTCCGGCTCCGTCACCAGATGGGCGACCGCGTCTCGGCCGACGTTGCCGGCCGTGCCGTTGCCCACCCGGTAGCGGGCGAGCAGGCGGGTGCCGGGGGTGGGCAACCGGCCGCGCACGCCGTCGCCGAAGCGCAGCCGCCCCCGACCGTCGCCGGTCATCTCCACCACGAAACCGCGGGTGAAACGGTCGGCGGACAGCAGATCGCGCCGCGGCGTCCAGCGCTCACCGGCCTCGTCCGCGAGCTCGGCGTCCGGCAGCGCATCGGCCGGGCTCTGCTCCAGGGCCCCGGCGGCGGGTCGGCGGCGGGCCGCCGCGTCGTCGTAGGGCACGGAGTGGGAGAGCTCCTTGCGGCCCAGGTGGGGCCGGTAGCGGCCGGTCTCCGGTACCCGATCGGGCGCCAGCGGCTCCCCCGCCACGGTGTGGCCGTGGGCCGCCAGCACCAGGTTGGCCCGGGCCACGGCCATGTCCCCGTGGTGACGACCGCCCACCGCGGCGGCCACGCACAGGTCGAAGGGCAGCGCGTCGCGGTCGTGCCACGCGACCTCCAGCACCGGCAGCGGCCCGCCGTCGCCCTCCTTCGCACCGTCACCCATCAGCGGCCCGAGCGGGTCCTCCGCCGGCCGCACCCCGGTCAGGCGGACCACCCACCGCCGCTCCGGATCGGCGTCCTCGACCAGGCCCGTCCCGGGGCCGCGCTTCTCCTCGAGGAGCAGCACGTCCCCCGGCGACGGCGCCTCCCCTTCCGGGGCCAGCAGGGTCGCCGCCGTGCATCCCCGCTCCAGCCACAGCTCGCGGGCGCCCCAGGTGTGGAAGGTCAGCTCGTTGCGCTCGGGGAGCAGGCGTACGGGGTGCAGGGTCTCGAACACCACGGCGGCGCCACCCGCGGCCCGGGCGAACGCCGGCGACCCGGGCGGGATGCAGCTCCGGGGGCTCCCCAGGGAGGTGAGCGACGCGGTCCCGCGGTCGAGCTCCAGCTCCCGGGTCACCCGCACCTCCACCCAGGTCCGGGCGGTGCACCCCTCGTGCAGCCGGTAGTCCAGCAACCGCGCGTGGCGCCGCACCGAGGTCCGGCGCCGTGCGGTCCCGAGATAGGCCTCGGTGGCCACGGCGTCCTGGTGGTAGCTGACCTCGTCCGCGGCCGCGGCCAGCACCTCCACCACCGCCACCGGCCAGTCCACCGGGCTCGGCCGCCGCCAGTGAGGCATCAACAGGCCGAGGCGGTCGAGCATCAGGCGGCGGAAGCTGGCGAAGTCCTTGGCCAGGTAGTCGATCTCCGGAACCGGAAGGGTCTCCTCCGCGGGCGCCGGCGCCGCGGCGCAGTCGAACCGGCGCGGCTCCTCGACCTCGAACGAGAAGGCGGCCGACGCGAAGTAGCGGTCCACGTCCTGCCGGCCCACCAGGGTGACCGTGTAGTGGGACGCGGTGGACGCCGCCACCTCCACGGAGTCGAGGAGCACCGGTTGCACCGCACCCTCCGGCGGCGGCAACGGCCCGAGCACCTGCAGCCGGGCTCCGCCCGGCGACCCGACGACGAGAAGCTGCGACGCCGTGAGCCCGGCCGGGACCGCCGGCTTCTCCACGCCCGGCGCCGGCGGGACGAAGAGCAGCCGCAGGGTCGGCGCCGCCGCTCCGGGGTCGATCTCCACGGCGTCGAGGCCGGTCTGGCTCGGGTGCCGCCGGAGCGCCTCCCGCCGGCGGGCGAGGAGCGCCGCACCGGGGTCGCTCGTCCGGGTGGTGATCACGATCCCACCCCTCCCGTGAACCGCGCCTCCCGGCGCTCCTGGCTCCGCCGCACCAGGTAGCGCACGGTGACTGTCAGCGTCGCCTCCTCCGCCTCGACCTCCACCGCCTCCACCTGGATCAGCTCACCGAGCCACTGCTGCAGGGCGCCCTGGACCAGCAACCGGGCGGCGCTCGCCAGCTCGTCGCCGCCGGGGGCGAAGACCATCTCCCGGAGACCGGTCCCCAGCTCCGGCCGGTGCACCCGCTCCCCGGGCGCTGTGAACAGGAGCTGCTCGACGAGGCCCCGCAGGTGCTCCTCCACGCCGGCGGTGGCGGTGCGTCCGTCAGGGCCGACGTGGAAGGGAAAGGCGATGTTCATCGTCATGCTCCGTCACCTGCCTCGCACCTTCGTCTGCTGGCTCACCACGGTGAGCCCGGTGCCGGTGGGGGTGCACTGGGCCTGACTGTCCTGGAGCAGCACCGGCTGGCCACCGGCCTTGACGCGGGTGGCTGCACTGGTCCACCGGGCGGTGACGCAGGGGCCGTTGCCCGCCGGGGGCGGCGGCATGGTGCAGCCGGAGACCGTCCAGGGAGCCGACTGCGTCACCGCGGGCCGGCCGCCGAGCTTGACCCGGGGGCAGGTGGCGGCGGCCTGCGCCCGGCCCGAGTGCAGGCACTGGACGGTGGCGCCGGCGTCGAGCAGAAATCCGGGCATCAGAGCACCTCCAGGGCGCCGTCGTTGACCTTGACGGCGGCGGGGGAGAGCTCCACCTTGGACTTGCCGTTCACCAGCTCGATCCCCTGCGCCGACAGGGTCACCTTGGCCGGCTTCTGGTCCAGCACGATCTCCGACGGCGTCAGCTTGACCGAGCCGGTGGGGGTGGAGAGCTCGATGCCCTGGGCGTCGAAGAGCAGCTTCAGCGGCTGGGTCACCGCCGGCGGCTCCACCTCCAGGGTGAAGCCACCGACACCGGGAAGGTCCTTCAGCTCCAGCTTGACGGCGTCGGTCTGCAGCACCTTGACCCCCGCCAGCGGCGGCTGGGCCGGGGCCTCCCCCGAACCCCAGAAGCAGCCGCTCCAGATCGGGTGGTCGAGGTCCCCGCCTTCGAACTCCACCCACACGTTGGCGCCGACCGGGGGCACGGTGAACAGGCCCACCCCCTTGCCGGCGTAGGGGGTACAGGGCAGCGCCCAGCTCATGCGGTTCTCCCCCAGCACCGCCGGCACGCTCACCTGAATGCGCCCCTGCCCCAGGGGGTCGACGTTGTTGGCGACGGTTCCCCGGTACTTGCCGAACACCCGCTCCTGCCCTGCGTCCATGGTCCATCCTCCCGTCACACCGGGACCCGCGGCACGGTGGAGCCGAGCCCCTCGCGGGTCAGGGTGAATCGTTGCTTGTACTCGCCCTTGCGGATCGTGTGGCTCACCTCCTGCACCAGGTAGAGGCCGTCGAAGCGGTAGCCGGCGCCGCGCACCCCCACCAGCCGGCGGGCCCGGAGGACCTCGCCGTAGCGCATCGAGTCCAGCTCGCCCTCGGCGGTCAGCGCCTTCTCGGCGGTGAGGTTGGTGCGCGCCTGGGCGCGTCCGAACGCCTGGGTCCAGGTGAGGCCGCTGGCGCCGTCCAGGAGCTCTCGCCGTGCCTTGCCGAGACCCCCCTGGAGCGCCGGGTACGCCGCCAGGGGTGGCAGCCGGAAGCTCGCGAAGGTGCGCACCGGCAGGCTGACGCCGGCGCCCGGGTCCTGCACCAGGCCGCTGACCACCGCCGCCGCCTCGGCGTCGTACCGGAAGTCGAGGCTCTCGACGTTGGTCTCGCCACCCAGGTTGTACGACAGTGCCTTCTGCGGAATGAAGCCCTCGATCGGCGGCCCCCAGTAGGCGGTGTTGGTGAACGGGGCCGGGCCGGGCCGGATGTAGAACACGTACCCGTGGCGCTTCGCCAGGGCCCGGATGTAGGCCAGGTCCGTGCAGCGCTGGTTGGGCACCCACTCCAGGGGGTTGGGGAAGTCGATCAGCTTCGGCGGCACGATCAGCGGAACGATGCCGTAGGCCATGTAGCGGGCGAGCAGCTTCAGGACGATCACCGTCTCCGGTTGCGCCGGGTGGAAGTCGGTGCGCTCCTGCCGGTCCATCAGCGCGCTCAGGTCCACACCCTTGACCGTCAGGGTCGATGCACCGGGGTCGTTGCTCGGGGAAAGCTGCTGATGGGTGATGACGCCGTCCATCAGAACCCGCGGCCGGCCGTGGAAGGTGACGACGAGGATTACCCGGTTGTCGGTGCGCAGCACCGGGTGCGCCAGCAGCTTGTAGTCGTGGAGGTCGTAGGGACCGGAGCGGCCGACCCGGAAGGTGAGCTCGAACCCAGACGTGCCGTCCCCGGCGTGCTTGACGGTGACGCCGTCCAGCGCCTCCAGCAGCCACGGCGGCGCCGGCACGGCCACGGTGGGGCCGATGAGCAGCGTCAGGTGGACGCCGAGCAGGCTCACGGCATCCCCTCCGCCGCCGGCACCGGCACCCGCAGCCGCCGCCCGTCGCCGGTGGTGAGGTCTCGGGGGTTCAGGGCGTCGTTGGCGTCGGCGATCCGCCACCACTGCCCCGGGTCGCCGAGGGTGCGGTGGGCGATCGCATCCAGCCGCTCCCCCGCCTCCGGAGCGACCTCCATCAGCACCGCCATCGCGTCGCCCCGCGGCAGGAAGCGCCGCCGCTTGTACGCGATCCGCCGCCCGTCCGGCGTCTGCGTCCGCGCCGTCTCGAGATCTGCGTAGCGGCTGTCGGGCTCGAACATGGCATGCCCTCTAGAGCACCCGCGCACTTCCGGTGGCCAGGCTCCCCAGGCTGCCGGCGCTCGCCAGGGTGGCCATGACCTCCTTGATCACCTGGTGCGACAGGAAGAGGCCGTGACCTGGGTGGTCCGTCGGCAGGTCGTGGTAGCTCAGGACCCGGAGCCCCAGGCTCGCCTTGGCGCGGATCGGGTTGAGTTGTGGATCGTGGGCCTCCTCGGTGATCGACAGATCGGTCAGGCGCACCGGAACCACCCGGCGCGGCCCCCAGATCAGCACCGTGAACGGCCCCGGCGGGGGGATCACCTCGATCGTCCCGGCGGCCAGCAGCGCCGTGTTGGCCAGCACCAGGGCGGTCTTCGGATAGACCAGCATCTCCAGTGCCGAGAGCTGCGGGTAGATGCCCATCCGCGCCGCCGCCGGCTCCCCCCGCTCGAGCTGGTCCGCCGCGTCGATCTCGACGTCGACCTTGATCGTCTCCTCCGGCGGCCCGGAGAGCCGAAAGGCCTCACCCTTCGCGGCGTCGCCACCGGACGCCCGGGGCTTGACCGTGCGGGTGAGGGTATGCGGGTTGTACTGGAACACCACCA
>JASFUJ010000184.1:0-6522 GCA_050050355.1 Acidobacteriota bacterium | reverse complement strand
TCAACAGGGTGGCCACGTCCTTCCTGCCCTCGGCCCCGGCGGCCTCGGCCTCGAGGATCTCGTCTTCGCCGAGCTGGGAGAAGAGCTCCTCCAGCTCGTCCACCAGTCCCTGGACGAACTCTGTCGAATCCATGGGGGGTAAGTTACCACGCGGGTCGCCCGGATCGGCCACCCGGCGGCCGCGGGTCAGGCTTCGGCCCGGGCGGCGAAGCGGCGGACGATCTCGCCGGCGGGCTCGATCCGGTCGATCCCGGCGACGCTCTTCCCCGCCTGCCAGTAGTCCTTCTCGCCCGACTCGTCGAGCGAGGCCCGCTTGAGCTGCCAGAGGGCCTTGAGGGCGTAGATCGAGCGCATCAGGTGCTTGGTCCTGCGGCCGCGGAGCATCCAGCGGGCGACCGGGCCGGCGCGGGTGCCCATCCGCTCGATGTACGGGGTCTCGATCACCGAGACCGGCACGCCGGTGATCCGCTCCGAGAGCACGATGTCGTCCTCGCCGGCGTCGACGATCGCCCGCTTGTAGGCCTCGGCGGCGCGGCACTCCGGGGTGGCGATGAAGCGGGTGCCCATCTGGACGCCGGCGTAGCCCAGCTCGAGGGCGCGGACGAAGTCGTCGGCCGCGCCGACGCCGCCGGCGCAGACCACGGGGGCGCCGAGGCTCCCCAGCTCGTCCAGCAGCTCCTCGGCGCTCTTCGGGCCGGCGTGTCCGCCGGCGCGGCGGTTGACGGCGATCAGGCCGTCGACACCCACCGACAGGCCCTTCTCCCCCCACTTGCGCTCGGTGGCGTCGTGGTAGACCTTGCCGCCGGCGGCGTGCACCCGCTCGACGACCCACCGGGGGTTGCCCAGGGAGGTGACGAAGAAGCGCACCCCCTCTTCGAGAGCGACGTCGACCCAGCGCTGCATGCGCTCGTGGTAGACCTTCGACGATTGCTCCACCAGGGCGTTCATGCCGATCGGCCGGTCGGTGAGGGACCGGATCAGCCGCAGCCCTTCGCGGAAGTCGTGGCCGTGGACGTAGGTGAGCGAGATCGGCTGCACGATGCCGATGCCGCCGGCGGCCGAGACCGCGGCCACCAGCTCCGGGTTGGAGCAGGGGTACATGGCGCCGCAGATCAGCGGCACCTCGATGCCCGCGTCGCGGGTGAGCGGGGTGGGGATCATCGGGTGGGGATCACTGGTAGCGCTCGAAGCGCTCCTTCTCCGAGGCCTTCAGGTAGGCGTCCCGCGGCGCGATCTTGCCCGCTTCGAGCAGGTCCTCGAGGGCGTCGTCCATGAGCTGCATGCCGAGCCCGCGTCCACCCTGGATGATGTTGCGGATCATCGGGGTGTTGCCCTCGCGGATCACGTTCGGCAGGCCGGAGGTCTTGAGCAGCACTTCGAGCGCCGCCACCCGGCCGCCGCCGTCGGCGGAGGGCAGGAGCTGTTGGGAGATGACCCCGGCCAGGGACTCGGAGAGGGTCAGGCGGATCTGCGCCTGCTGGTCGGCGGGGAAGGCGTCGATCAGCCGGTCGATGGTGTTGGCCGCGCCGTTGGTGTGCAGGGTGCCGAAGACCAGGGCCCCGGTCTCGGCCGCGGTGATGGCCAGGGAGATCGTCTCCAGGTCCCGCATCTCGCCCACCAGGATCACGTCGGCGTCCTGGCGCAGGGCCGAGCGCAGGGCGGAGACGAAGCTGTCCGTGTCGCTGCCGACCTCCCGCTGGGAGAGGATCGACTCGAACGGCCGGTGGATGAACTCCACCGGCTCTTCGATGGTCACGATGTGGCGCTTCGCGCGCCGGTTGATCTCGTGGATCACGGCCGCCAGGGTGGTGGACTTGCCCGACCCGGTCGGGCCGGTGACCAGCACCAGTCCCCGGTTGAGCCGCGCCAGCCCCGCCACCGCCGACGGCAGCCCCAGGTCCTCGAGGGAGAGGATCTTCTGGGGGATGACCCGGAAGACGGCGCTCGGCCCGTTGTGCTGGATCAGGTAGTTGCAGCGGAACCGGGCCACGTCCCCGAGGCCGTAGGCGAAATCGAGGTCGCCGGTCTCCAGGAACTCCTCCCACTGGGCCTCGGAGACGATCTCGCGCAGCAGGGTGCCGATCATCTTCGGCGTCATCGGCTCCCGGTCCGGCACCGGCTCGAGCTGGCCGTGGCGGCGGATCCGGGGCTCGAGGCCCGAGGCCAGGTGCAGGTCCGAGCCGCCCTGGTCGTTGCAGAGCTGCAGGAGCTCGTCCAGCCCACCCGACGCGCCCATCAGGAGGTCCCTCCCGCGGGGCCACCCCGGTCCGGCCGGAAGCGCTCGGGGTTCTCCGCGTGGAGCTGCGCCTCCTCGGCGGTGATGGTGCCCTGGCGCACCAGCTCCTCCAGGGAGCCGTCGAGCATGCGCATCCCCTTGGAGCTTCCGGTCTGGAGCACCGAGCGGATCTGGAAGGTCTTGTTGTCGCGGATCAGGTTGCTCACGGCGTTGGTCACCAGGAGGATTTCGAGCGCCGGAACGCGGCCCTTGCCGTCGGCCCTGCGCGCCAGGCGCTGGCAGACGATCGCCCGCAGCGACTCGGACGCCATCGCCCGGATCTGGGCCTGTTGATTGGGCGGGAAGACTCCCACCAGCCGGTTGATCGTGCTGATGGCGCTGGTGGTGTGGAGCGTGGCCAGCACCAGGTGGCCGGTCTCGGCGGCGGTCAGGGCCAGGGAGATGGTCTCCAGGTCCCGCAGCTCCCCGACGACGATCACGTCCGGGTCCTCCCGCAGGGCGGCGCGCAGGGCCCGGTCGAACGACCCGGTGTGCCGGCCCACCTGGCGCTGGTTGACGATCGAGCGCCGGGACCGGTGTACGACCTCGACCGGATCCTCGATGGTGACCACGTGCTCCGGCCGCTCCCGGTTGACGATGTCGACCAGGGCGGCGAGCGTCGCCGACTTGCCGCAGCCGGCCGGGCCGGTCACCAGCACCAGGCCCTGGTGGAAGTTGGCGAGGCGGGCCAGGTCGAGGGGCAGCCCCAGGTCGGAGAGGGAGGGGGGGCGCCGCGGGATCAGGCGGAAGACGCCGTCGACGCCCTGTTGCTGGCGGTAGACGCTGCCCCGGTAGCGACCGATCTCCGGAACGGTGGCCGCCAGCTCCACCTGGCCGTCCCGGTCGAGCTCTTCGCGCTGCGCCACGTTCAGGGCGTCGCGGAGGAGGGCTTCGGCGCCCTCGGCGTCGAGCGGTCCGGCGGACGCTTCGGTGAGCTCGCCGGCGATGCGCAGCTTCACCCTCTGGCCGCTGTGGACGTGGAGGTCGCTCGCTCCCCGGTCGGCGGCCAGGCGGAGCCAGCCGTCGAGGGAGGACGGCTCGCCGCCCGCGACCGATCCGGCCGCCGGCGAGGCGCCGGGGGTTTGCCGTTCCTCCGGAGCCCGGCTCCGGCCCGGCTCCTCCGCTCCGGGCCGGGGCTCGTCCCGGGGCCGCTCCCGCGCTGGGTCTCGGGTCTGTTCCCGGTCTTGTTCCTGGGCCTGGACCTTCCGCTGGATCCGGAGGAGCTGTTCGAAGCGCTCGCGGCTGAGCCAGCCGCGTTCAATCAGGATCTCGCCGACCTTGCGCGCGCCCCCCTCCTGGCTCTGCTCGCGCAACGCCTCGTTGATCTGGTCCCGGGTGACCAGGTCGTAGTGCAGGGCCAGCCTGCCGAAGAGGTGGTCTTCCTTCTTGACGGTCACGGGCGGGGCAGGTTAGCGGAGTGTTGGTCGGAGGTCAATTCGGGGTCAGTCGTAGCTCTGGACCGCGTCTTCGATCACGTCGAGACGGACGCCGGCCCGGGCGAAGATGTCGCGGCTGTCCTGGCCGGCGTGGTAGCGGCGCTTGGCCACCACCCGGGCGACGCCGACCGAGACGATGAGCATGGCGCAGACGCGGCAGGGCTCCATGGTGCAGTAGAGGGTGGTGCCGTCGAGCGACAGGCCGTAGCGGGCCGCCTGGCAGATGGCGTTCTGTTCGGCGTGGACGGTGCGCACGCAGTGCTGGCGCTCGGTGCCGTCCTCGTCGATCATCCGCTTGAGCCAGTGGCCTTCTTCGTCGCAGTGGGGGAGGCCGGAGGGGGAGCCCACGTAGCCGGTGCAGATGATCCGCTTGTCGCGCACGACGACGCAGCCGCTACGGCCCCGGTCGCAGGTGGCGCGGGCGGCCACGTGGTCGACGAGGTCGAGGAAGTAGTCGTCCCAGCCGGGACGGGGCTCGGAGCGGGACATGGGCCGCTAGCGTAGCACTTCGTTCACCGGGGGGCCTGGGGGCGGCGCGGGTGCTCCCTACACCCTCCCTCTCCCCCTGACCCAGAGGGGGGAGAGGGCCGGCGTGAGGGGGTATTCACAGCCAGCCCTTCCGCCGCGCCGTCCTCGCCGCCTCCACCCGGTTGGCCGCGTCCAGCTTGTTGATCGCCTCGGACAGGTAGTTGCGGACGGTGCCCTCGGAGAGGTGGAGGGTGGCTGCGATCCGGGCGGTGGGCCGGCCCTCGCCGGCCAGGCGGAGCACCTGGCGCTCCCGGTCGGTGAGCGGGTCCTCGTCGCCCCAGGCCTCGGCGGCGAGCTCCGGGTCGATCGCGCGGCCCCCGGCGTGGACCCGGCGCACGGCCTCGGCGAGCTCTTCGGCCGGGGCGTCCTTGAGCAGGTAGCCGGAGACCCCGGCCTCGAGGGCGCGGCGCAGGTACCCGGGGCGGGCGAAGGTGGTGACGATGATCACCCGGGGGCGGGGGTCCAGGTCGCGGAGCGCGGCGGCCAGCTCCAGGCCGGTGGTCCCGGGCATCTCGATGTCGGTGACCACCACCTGGGGGCGCTCGGCGCGGGCGAGCTCCAGCGCCTCCGCGCCGTCCCGCGCCCGCGCCACCACCTCCAGGTCGGGCTCGATGTCGAGGAGCTGCGCCAGCGCTCCGAGCACCATGGCCTGGTCCTCGGCGAGCAGGACCCGGATCGGGCTCCGCTCCGGCTCCCCCCCGGTCCGGGGGCTCACGGGATCGCCTCCGCCGGGGGCTCGGCCGGTTCCTCCAGGCCCGATCCGGACTGCTCGTCCGCGGTCGGCCGGGACGCCCCGGGCGCCAGCGGCAGCTCCACGGTCAGCCTGGCGCCGCCGCCGGGGCGGCTCCCGTCGAGCACCAGCCGCCCGCCGAGCCGCTCGACCCGCTCGCGCATTCCCGCGAGGCCGTGGCCGTCTCGCCGCGCCGACCCCTCCGTCCGGTCGGCCCGGAGCGCGGGCGGGGGGACGCCGTGGCCGTCGTCGGTCACCTGGAGCCGCGCCAGGTCGTCGTCCCGCTCGAACCGCACGCGGCAGCGGGTGGCCCGGGCGTGGCGCAACACGTTGGTCGCCGCCTCGCGCAGGGCGAAGGCCAGGGCTTCCTCCTGCTCCGGGGAGAGCGAGCGGTCTCCGGCCGGCTCCAGGTCCTCGGGTGCGCCGTCCACCCGCAGCTCCAGCCCGGCGGACGCGAGGGCGCGCCGCACGGTGTCGAGCTCGTGGCGGAGCCCGCCGGTGCCGCCGGTCCGGTACCCCCGCACCGCCCGCCGGACCTCGGCGAGGGCGCTCCGGGCGGTGCGGTGGACCTCCTCCATCTCGGCCCGGGCCCGCTCCGGGTCCCGCCCGGAGAGGCGCACGGCCAGGTCGCTCTTGACGGAGATCAGGGTCAGGGTGTGGCCGAGGAGGTCGTGCAGGTCGCGGGCGATCCGCTCCCGCTCGGCGGTCTTGGCCATCCGCTCGACCTCCTCCCGGGCCCGCCGCAGATCCCGGTTCTTGCGCTGCACCTCGGAGTAGTGGACGCTCGTCAATCCGACCAGGGCCGAGAAGATCAGACCGGGGATCCAGGCGCTCGGGTGAATGTCCAGGAGCCAGGTCTCGGCGCCGAGGACCAGCAGGATCGCGCCGAGGATCCGGAGCGCCGCGGCCGGCCTCACCGCGTACCCCACGAACGCCGCGGCGTAGACGAAGTAGACGAAGCCCCCGGAGTTGAGCGGCGTGTAGACCGCGGCCAGCAGGGTGACGGCGGCGATGATCCCCAGCAGCCTGCGACCGGTGCACCAGTAGCCCCAGAAGTAGAGCGGCAGGAAGATCGCCGCCGAGGCCGCCGCCAGCGCCCAGTCCAGGGGCTCGTCCGGGCCGAGGACGAGGTAGAGGAACGGCCCCGCCAGGTAGATGAGCCACAGGAAGGGCGTCCAGCCGATCTCGGCGTCGGCGGGCAGGACCAGGTACCTGCGCGGACGGGACGCGGACGGTTCGATCATGGCGCCAGTCTAGCCGTACGTCCGCTCCTCCCGCCGGCCCGCCAGCCCGGCGAGGGCCAGGCTCGCCACCGTCACCGCCGCGAGCGCGGCCAGGTGGAGCGCCACCGGGCGGCCCAGGTCGGCGCCGATCGTCTTCAGGGCGAGCTGGCCCAGGTGGTACGGGGGCATGAGCGGGGCGATCGTCTGCATGAACCCGGGAAGCGCCTGGACCGGGATCCAGAGCCCCGAGGCGAAGGCCATGGGCAGGTAGACCAGGTTGACCACGGCGGGGGCGGAGTTGGGGCCGCACAGGGTGCCGAAGGCCAGCCC
>JASFUJ010000183.1:0-6523 GCA_050050355.1 Acidobacteriota bacterium | reverse complement strand
CTACGAGCGCGGCGGGACGACGGCGAACCGGGTCCGCGTGCGCTGCCCGCTCTGCGAGACCCGGTTCGTGATCCGACGCAAGGGGCCCGGGGAGGCGGTGCCGACGGGGAGCCCGGCCGGGGGTGGCCCCGAGAGTGGTGCCCAGACCGCAACCGGGGTCCGGGTGGGTCCGGCCACCGGCCGGCCGAGCGGCCGACCCGGAGGGACGGCCGACGGGGTCACGGAGCGGTTGAGCGTCGGAGCCCGGACGCCGCCGTGGAGCCTGGATGCCGGGACCGTCCTGGCGGACCGGTTCCGCCTGGTGCGACCCCTCGGCAGGGGCGGGATGGGCGAGGTGTTCGAGGCCCTGGACCTGGAGCTCGGCGAGCGCGTCGCCCTGAAGACGATCCGGCCCGACCTGACCGCCGAGTCGCTCTCCTTGCAGCGGTTCCGGCGCGAGGTCCAGATGGCCCGCCGGGTGACCCATCGCAACGTCTGCAGGATCTTCGACGTGTTCCGGCACACCCCGTCGCCGGGGGACGGAGCGGACGAGGTGGTCTTCCTCACCATGGAGCTCCTCGAGGGCGAGACCCTGGACCGGCGGATCGCACGGCAGGGGGTGCTGCCGGTGGACGATGCGCTGGAGATCGGACGCCAGCTCGCGTCGGCCCTGGACGCAGCGCACCGGGCGGGCGTGGTGCACCGGGATTTCAAGAGCGCCAACGTCATGCTGGTGGACGACGGAGACGGCGGCGACCGCGTCGTCGTGACCGATTTCGGCCTCGCCCGGCCCCAGGCGGGAGCGAACCTGACCGCCGCGCTCACGGTCGACGGCAAGGCCCTGGGCACCCCCGACTACATGGCTCCGGAGCAGGTGGAGGGCGGGGAGGTCACGGCGGCGGCCGACCTCTACGCGTTCGGCATCACCCTGTACGAGATGGTCACCGGCCGCCGCCCGTTCACGGGCGACTCGCCGCTGACCACGGCGGTCAAGCGGCTCCGGGAGCCGCCACCACCACCCAGTGCCCACCGGCCGGACCTGAGCTCCTCGTGGGAGGCCGCCATCCTCCGCTGCCTGGCACGGCGGCCGGAGGAGCGGTTCGACAGCGCGGGCGACGTGGTTCGGGCGATCGAGGGGGTCCGGCCCCGGGCGCCGTCGCGGTCCCGCCGGGCGGCCGATCGGGGGACACACCGCCCGCGGGAGCGCGACGCCCCGAGCCCGGGCGGCCGGCGGTGGAAGATCGCCGCGCTGCTCCTGGTCATCCTGGCGTCCGCCGCGGTCACCTACTACCGGTTCCTGGAATGGAAGTCGGCGGGGGAGACGGTGCGCCAGGTGGTCGACCTGCCCTCCGGCGACACCGTCCTCCGGAGCTCCGTGGCGGTGCTGAGGCTCGAAGATCTCACGGGCGGCGGCGACACCGCCTGGCTCGCGACGGCGTTCGCCGAGATGCTCCGGGCGGAGCTCCGGACCGGCGACTCCCTGCGGGTGCTCGAGGGGCACACCGTGGCGCGCCTGGCGCCCGAGCTCGCCCGGGGAGGTGGTACCGGTGGAGCTGGTGGAACCGGAGGATCGCCCGCAAGGGACGGTCACGGTCTCGACCGGGAGACCCTCCAGAGCCTGCGCCGCACCCTGGGGAGCGACTACGTGGTCACCGGCTCCTACGTCACCCTGGGCGAGCCGGAGGCGCGGCGCATCCGGCTGGATCTCAGGGTCTACGACGCCCGGAGCGGGGAGGTGATCACCTCCGTCACCGAGACCGCGGACGAGGCCGACCTGTTCGACCTGGTGGCGTCGGCGGGGAAGACCCTGCGCGGGGCGCTCGGCGTGGCCGCCGACGGCGCGGCGCCCCGTACGGCGCTCCCGGCGAGCCCGCGCGCGGCGAAGCTCTACGCGGAAGGTCTGGCCGCGCTCCAGGGCTTCGACCCAGCGGCGGCGAAAGACCTCTTCGAGCAGGCGTCCCGCGCCGAGCCCACCAACCCGCTGATCCACTCGGCGCTCTCCCTCGCGTGGTCGGACCTGGGGTTCCGCGAGCGGGCGCGCGAGGAGGCGCGGCGGGCGATGGACCTGTCCGAGAACCTGCCCCGGGAAGAGCACCTGTCGATCGAGGCCCGCTTCCTGGAGACCACCGGCCGCTGGACGGAGGCCGCGCGCACCTACCGCGATCTGTGGGCCCTCTATCCGGACAACCTGGAGTACGGCCTCCGGCTGGCCGAGTGCCAGACCCGCGCCGGCCGCGCCGACCAGGCGCTGATCGCGGTCGCCGCACTCCACACCCTGCCGGAGCCGGCCGGCCGGGATCCGCGGATCGATCTGGCGGGGGCCCGGGCCGCGAGCGCCCTGGGGAGCTTCCGGCGCCAGCGGGAAGCGGCCGAGCGGGCGGCCGAGCGGGCGAGCCGGCAGGGCACCGAGCTCTTGCTGGCGCAGGCCCGGTTGATGTCGTGCGAGGCGCTCCGCAACCTGGGCCGGCCGGCCCGGGCCCGGGCCGCCTGCGAGGAGGCCCTGGAGATCTACGCCCGCCGCGGCGATCGGGGCGGCGAGGCGGCGGCCCTGGTCGGTGTCGCCGGTGTGCTCTACGAGCAGGGGGATCTCCCGGCCGCTCGCTCCCGGTTCGAAGAGGCGCTGGCGGTCAACCGCGCCATGGGGAACCAGGGAGGGGTGGCCGCGGTGCTGAACAACCTGGCGGTGGTGCTCCGCGGTCAGGGGGACCTGTCCCGGGCGCGCGCGCTCTACGTCGAGGCCCTGGAGGTCACCCGCCAGATCGGCAACCGGGTCGGCGAGGCGCACGCCCTCACCAACCTCTCCTCGCTCTTCATTCAACAGGGCGGGCTCGGGCGGGCCCGGGATCTGGCCGGTGAAGCGCTGGAGCTCTTCCGGTCCCTGGGCGATCGGGGCGGCGAGGCCACGGCGCTGGACCACCTCGGGGTGATCGATCGCCTCACGGGGGAGCTGGAAGCGTCCCGGAGAGGGCACCGGCGGGCGCTCGAGATCCGGCGCGAGATCGGCCAGCGGCGGGGCGAGGCGGCCTCGCTCAAGAACCTGGCGCGCACGGCCTACGATGCGGGGGATCTGGACGCCGCCCGCGAGGGCTACGAGGAGGCGTTGCGTCTATCGCGCGAGAGCGGCCATCCGGACATGGCCGCGGCGGCGCTGCACGGGCTGGGGCTGGTCCTGCTGGAGTCGGACCGGCTCCAGGAGGCCCGGGCGCGCCAGCGGGAGGCGCTCCGGGTGCGCGAGGAGGTCGGCCAGCCCGGGGCGGTCGCCGAGAGCCGGCTCGCCCTGGCGCGGCTGGCCCTGGAATCCGGCCGCGCGGAGGAGGCGGTGGACCTGGGGCGCCGGGCCGCCGCCGAGGTCGCGTCCCAGGGGCTGGAGGACGACCGGGCCCTGGCGCTCGCCACGGTGGCCGAGGGTCTGAGGAGGCTCGGCCGGGTGGACGAGGCCCGGGGCGTGATCGACGAGGCCCGCGGCGTGGCCGACACCGTCGAGAGCCGCGGGGTCCGGGTGTCGGTGGCGATCGAGGCGGCGCGGATCGACCTCGCGTCCGGAGAGGGGGGCCGGGCCCGGGTGACCCTCGATCAGGCGCTGTCCCGCGCCGAGTCGGCCGGGCTGGTCGGTCTGGTCCTGGAGGTCCGGCTCGCCCGGACCCGCGTCCGGCGGGCGGCGGGGGCGACCGACGGCGCCGCCGAGCTGCTGCTCCTGGCCCAGGACGCCCGGGCCGCCGGCTTCGACCGCCTCGCCCGGCACGCCCGGGAAGCCGGCGGCGATCCCCCCACCCGCCCGGGCATTGCGCCTCGGCGGGGCGGACGCTAACCTCCGGGTATGCAAGAGATCCGCAACGCCACACACGAGCCGCTCCGTGTTCCCCTGCCGCAGGGCAAGGTGCTCCATCTCGGTCCGCTCCATACCGGCGAGGTCTCCGACGGGACGCTCGACCACCCGCCGTTCAAGAAGCTGGTCGAGGAGGGCAAGATCGAGATCCTCGGCGAGGGGGAGCCCGAGCGCCATCACCCGTTCAAGGAAGAGAAGGTGTTCCCCGAAGGCGACCGCTGAGCGCCGCCGGGCCTCCCGCGGGCCCTTCTCGGTCCCTCCTCAGTCGATATACCCCAGGGACCGTAGGGCCTTCACCTCGTCCTCGGGCCGCCTCCTGGGCTCGCGGGGAGGCAACTGTCTCATCCACGCCACGAGCGCCCGCCGCATGCGGACGCTGCGGCGCGGATGCTCCCCGCTCGCGTCCCGCGCCTCGGCCGGATCGCGCTCCAGGTCGTGGAGCGCGAACGAGTAGCCGCCGTCCACCAGGGGCCGGGCCACCAGCTTGAACCCCGCCGAGCGTACGCAGCGCTGGCGGGCGTCCTCGGGGGGCCACCGCGCCCGCGCCTCGAGCAGGCGCCGGCGGACCTCCGGGTGCTCGTCCCCCACGTCGCGCGTGAGCATCGGGTCCGTCGCGTGGTCGAACAGCCCGGGCTCTTCGCCGGGCGGGCCGCAGAGGGAGAACCGCCCGGCGTTCAGGCAGTGGAGATGGTCGGCGCGCCCGGAGTGGAGCCACCGGACGTTGCGGACCTGGAGCGCGCTGCCGCCCTCGGCGAACACCAGGCGCTCGCCGGCGTCCTCCCCGCCCTCTCCGCCCCGGAGGCGGACCGACAGGTCGACCCCCTCCATGCTCCGCCACTCCCTCTCCGGGACGCCGGCCAGGCTCAGCACCGTCGGCGCGACGTCCTCGAGCGTCGCCGGATCGGAATCGACGCGGTGCGCCGCGACCCCGGGGGCGGAGATGCCGAGGGGGATGCGCAGACTGGCGTCGTGCAGGCTCGGCCCGTGCTCGTAGTACAGCCCTTCCTCGCCCAGGTTCTCCCCGTGGTCGGCGGTGAAGACGACGATCGCCCGGTCCATTCGCAGGTGCTTGTCCAGGCCGTCGAGCAGCCGGCCGAGGGCCGCGTCGACGTGGGCGATCTCGCCGTCGTAGAGGGCCGTGCAGGTCTCCAGCGCCGCCGAGGCGACGCCGTCCCGGTCGGAGAAGATCAGGCCCGGCGACCACCCGTCGGTCGCGGCCAGGCGGACCAGCTCGTCGCACGCCTCGCGACCGGGCACGTCGCCCCACGGCGGCGGCGGATCGTACTCCGCGTGGGGGTCCATGTAGTGCACCCAGACGAGCTTCGGCCGGTCGTCCGGCATCTCCGCCACCCGCCGGAGCACCCTCTCCGTGACCCGGCCGGCTCCGTTGTCCGGCCGCGTGATCACGTCGAACCGGTCGAACCCCCGGTCGAGCCCGTAGCGTGGGCTCGCCGCCAGGGTCGCGCTCACCGCCAGGGTGGCATAGCCGCGCCGTCGCAGGATCTCGCTCAGGAACGGGGCGTCCCCGGCCGGTGGGCTCGGCCGAGCCGGCCGAACCGGCTGGTTGACCTCCCGCGAGCCGTGCAGGTGGGGGGGCAGCCCGGTCAGCATCGACGCCAGCGCCGGCGTCGTCCGGGGCATCGGGGTAGTGGCGTTCGAGAAGGAGACGCCCCGCCGGAGGAGTGAATCGATCGTCGGGGTCTCGGCGGCGGCGTATCCGTGGGCGCCCAGATGATCGGCGCGCAGGGTGTCGACCGTGACGATCAGGACGTCGGGGTGGGGCGGGGGCCCGGCGCAGGCCGAGAGGGCGAGCGCCGCCGCGGCCGCGACGGCGCCCCGGACGACGCTCGCCCCGGTCCGGCGGATCACTTCACGTGGCAGTCGTTGCAGGTCTTCGGGCCGGCGCCCTCGTCCTTGTGGCAGTCGATGCACAGCATGTGGAAGGGGTTCTTGCGCAGGCTCATCTCCCGCATGCCCGGGGTGTCGCCCTCCGGGTCCAGGTGGCAGGTGGAGCAGGGCTGAACCTCCGCGTCCGTCTCCATGGTCAGGCCCTCGTTCTTGTGGTGGCAGGCGGTGCAGTTGTCCACCAGCTCCGTGGCGTGCTGCATGTGCGGGAAGGTCACGGCCGGCTTCTTGTCCTGCGCCGCGTCGATCGTGACCTCCTCCGGCGTGTGGTGCGGAGCCGCGACCACGACCGCCGCACAGAGGGTCAGAACGAGGATTCCCAGCAGGCTCAGAGTCTTCCGCATCGGTTCGGTTCTCCCTTCGTCGTCCGTATGAGAGGAATGGCCCTCCCCGCGCCTCCCGCCCATCCATACCTCCTCGATTCCGTCGCTCCGACAACTGCGGCCGGGACCGGCATTCGGCGGACCGGACGGCAGAGGGCATCGCAGCAGGCACGATATCGCACCGGACGGATCCTCTTCCAGACGCGGAGGGGAGCCCCGGTGCCGGCCGCCGTTCCGACGCTCCGGGTCACCCCGGAGACCCGGGCTCCGGACGCCCCGGGCCCCCCAGTCGATCCGAGGGCCCGGAGAAGTAGCGGTCCGGCTCGTGGACCCTGGTCAGCTCGCACTTCTCCGCCATCCTGGCGATGCTCCTCTCCACGTCGCCGGTGTTGATCCGGAAGCGCTCCATGGCCGCGCAGAAGTGGGTCAGCTCGTCGCTGAAGTCGTCGTCCAGGTAGTACATCCTCTCGATGATGGACTTGTAGGACTG
>JASFUJ010000182.1:0-6534 GCA_050050355.1 Acidobacteriota bacterium | reverse complement strand
GCGTGCGGATGAGGGCGTTTCCAGGTGGCTCCCAGGTGTAGGGGCGGGGCTTGTCCCCGCCCGCCAAGATCCGATCCGGTCGGCGGCCGGGCCCCGACTCACCGGCTCGCCCGCCCCGGCCGGATCCTCAAACCGACGCGGGCGAGGCGCGGGGAGCCGAGGGTGGTGACCGGGGTGCGGCCGACCACGTGCTCGTCGTCCAGGAGGTTCTCGGCGGCGACGAAGATCTCGAACCGCCGCCCGACCCGCCGGGCGATCCGCAGGTCGACCACGGTCAGGCTGCCCAGGGGGAACCGGTTGCGGTCGTCGTCGAAGGCGGTGTCGGCCCAGCGGGCCTGGAGGTGGACGCTCAGGTCGAACGGCGCGGCCCAGCCGAGGCGCACCGAGGCCCGGTGCTCGGGCACCTGGGGCGTGCGGCGCCCCTCGAGGGTCGGGTCGGCGGGGAAGTCGGTGACCTCGGAGTCGGTCCACAGGTAGGCGGCGTCGACCGTGAGCGCCGGACCGATCCGGCCGGAGGCTTCGAGCTCCACGCCCCGGGAGCGGATCCGTCCCAGGTTCCGGCGCTGGCGCAGGATCAGCTCCGGCGTGACCTCCAGGGTGACGTTGGCGATCGGGTCCTCGAGCTCCATCCGGAAGAGGGTGCCGCGCAGGCGCCAGGTGCCGGGCCGGTCTCCGAGGATCCGGGTCCGGGGCGTCCAGATCGCGCCCAGCTCGGCGCCGGTGAGCCGCTCGGCCCGCAGGTCCTCGTTGGGATCGGTCACCACGTCGCCCACCCGGAAGCCCCGGTAGAGCTCGTTGAGGGTCGGCGCCCGGAACGAGCGGTAGGCGGAGCCGGTGAGGCTCCAGGACTCGGCGGCCCGGTAGTGGAGCGCCAGGCGCGGGGACCAGGCCGCTTCGCTCCGGTTCGGGATCCGGGTCTCCGAGCCCTCGAAGCTCCGGAAGCCGCTCCGGTTCCACCAGCGGTCGTAGCGCAGGGCGAGCTGGGCCGACAGGCGCCCGGAGAGCCGCACCAGGTCCTCGACGTAGGCTCCGCCCAGGAGCTGCTCGCCCCCCGCCTCGAGGGAGAGCTCGCCCGACGGCAGGAACACCGTCTCGCCGCTCACCCCCTCGACCCGCCGGAGGTCGAGGCCGCCGACGACGGTGTGGGACGGCGCGCCCTCGCGCCCGATTCCGCGGACGTGGCGGACCGTCAGGCCCGCCTCCTCGGACGGCACGTCCTGCTCCCGCACCGTGCGCTCGCTGTCCCGGTCGTCGGCCACCGCGGAGAAGACCTGGTGGAAGTCCTGGTCTCCGCCCCAGAGCCGCAGCGAGTACGAGCCCCCCGCGGCGCGGCCGTCGGCCCCCAGGGTGAGCCGCGCGATCCGCGTGTCGTTGGCCTGGACCTCGGTCCCGTTGGTCCGCTCCTCGTCGAGCCAGGAGGCCCGCAGGAAGGCCCGGTCGGCTCCGGCCGGGGCACTCTCCGCGGGGTCCGCCTCCCAGGCCGCCGTCGCCTCGACGGCCAGGTGGTCGACGCCGGCGGGTGCGTCCACCGCGCCCCGCTCGTCGGGAGCGACCGGCACGTAGCCGTCGGTCGCGAGGGCATCGGCCGCCACGGCGAACGCCCAGGGGCTCCGGTCGCCCCGGCCGCTGGAGACCCACGCCGAGAGCGTTCCGGTGTCCTGCTCCCCGGTGGCGGCCGCCACCTCCACGGTGCGCTCGGACGGGCTCCGCCGTACCAGGTGGACGACGCCCGCCAGGGCGGCGCTGCCGTAGAGGTCCGAGGCGCCGCCCCGGAGCACCTCGACCCGTTCGAGGGCGGCCCGCGGGACCCGGCCCCAGGCGACCCAGCCGCCGAAGGGGTCGTTGACGGGAATCCCGTCCGCCAGCACCAGGGCGCGGCTCGCGGCGCTGCCGCCGATGCCCCGGAGCGAGGCCCCCTGGGTGGTGGGGTTGGCGGCCCGGCTGCCGGAGCGGCGGAAGAGGGTGAAGCCGGGCACCCGGCGCAGGGTGTCGTCCAGGGTCAGCGCGCCGCTCGCGTCGAGCTCGTCGTCGCCGACGGTCGTCACGGCCGCCGGCGTCTCTCCCAGGGGGGTCTCCAGGCCGCTGGCGGTGACGGTGATCGCGTCGTCCACCGGGCCGGTGGCGATCCGCTCCGGCGGTGGCGCCGGCTCCGACGCCGGCATCAGGGTGAGAAGGTACGCGGAGAGGGTGGCGAGGGCTGGGAGGGCGGCGGTCATGGGGTGTCTCGGCGGGGCTCAGACTACCAGCGTGCCGCAGGCGCTCGTCCCGCCTTCCCGTGCAGGGCGCACCGTCTATTCATAAGGTAAACCATTTCTCATGATGAAAGGAACCAATGATGCGTAAGAGCTTCGTCATCCTGATTCTTCTGTTGTTCGTGAGCCCCGTGGCCGGCCTGGCAGCGACCGGTGTCGAGCCCGGAGAGGTCGCGGACGTGGCCGCCGCCGACCAGGGGGCCCCCTCCGCGATCATCTCGGCTCCGCTGCTCGACCTGGTGGGCCAGGGCGGTGTGGCGCAGGCCGGTTGCAGCGACTTCACGCCCTGCGAGACCGCGGACGACTGTCCGTGCCCGGCGCCGGAGTGCGCCTGCGTGCCCATCTCCGGGTGCCGCGGTTTCGACCACATCTGCCTCTGCTACACGTACTGCTTCGGCGGCAGCCAGCCGTAGCCCCCGGTCGTAGACGAAGGCCCCACCCTTCCGCGCCCCCGTCGCCGGTTCGGGTCCGGTCCGGACCCGAACCGGCGACGGGGCGTGGGCCGCCGCCTCGGCTCCGGTTCGGGGCGGTTCGTCCTCCTTAAAAATAGATATGTTTATTTTTGACCTCTTTTTATATTTGGGGAGCCCAATGACCGGCGCATCTTACTGCGGCTCTTGTGTTTGGGCGGTCTTTGCTGTATGCTCCGCCTTTACAGACAGGCGAATGCGATCGATCAACCCCAGGGCGACGGATCCCCCTCCCGGAGCCGCCGTCCCACAACGGGATACGCGCCAGGTCGTTCGGCCGGGTCCCGAACCTCATCGGAGGGCTCAGAGGTGATCAACACTGCCGTCCCGAGTTCCCGCAGTTTTCTCCCGATCCTTGTTCTTCTGCTGTCCGTTGCGGTGCTGACTCCGGCGGTCGAGGCCCAGCGCGCCGCGATCGTTCTCGAGCAGAACGCTCCACCGACCTGGCAGAAGTCCTTCACCCCGTCCACCATCGGACCCGGCAGCGTCAGCACGCTGCGGTTCGACATCAACAACCCGGAGCCCGTGCCCGCGCCCAACCTGGCGTTCACGGACAACCTGCCGGCGGGGATGACCATCGCCTCGCCGTCCCAGGCCTTCTCGACCTGCGGCGGTACCCTGGACGCCCCGGACGGAGGGAGCACGATCACCCTCTCCGGCGGTGGCATCGGCGCGTCCAGTAGCTGCTACATCACGGTCGACGTGACCAGCAGCACGCCGGGCACCCACACCAACGTCTCCGGGGACCTCACCTCCGACGAGGGCAACAGCGGCAGTGTGAGCGCGGACCTGACCGTCGACACGGGGCGGCCCGGGTTCACCAAGGCCTTCTCCCCGGACACGGTCCTGTTCGGCGGCCGGACCACCCTGACGTTCACCATCGACAACACCGCCAACGGCTCGACCGCGTTCAGCCTCTCCTTCGTCGACAACCTGCCTTCGGGCATGGTGATCGCGAGCCCGTCCAACGCTTCCAGCACCTGCAACGGCGGCACCCTCTCCGCGCCCGTGGGCGGGAGCGTGATCTCCTTCGGGCCGGACTTCTCGGTGCCGGGGAGCCCTTCGGTCGCCGGGGGCGCGAGCTGCACCGTCACCGTCGACGTGCTCGGCAACTCGGTCGGCTCCCTCGGGAACACGAGCGGCGAGCTGACCGCGACCGTGGGCGGTCCGACGGTGTCGAGCGGCAAGGCGGCGGCCGTGCTGACCGTGACCGTGGACCGGCTCTCCCTGACCAAGTCGTTCACCGACGATCCGGTGTCCCCCGGAGGGACCGTGACCCTGCAGTTCACGCTGCGCAACCTGGTGCGGAGCGACTCGGCGAGCTCCATCACCTTCACCGACGACCTGGACGCCGTGCTGTCCGGGCTCGTCGCGGTGGGGACGCCGATCTCCGACCCCTGCGGCCCGGGCTCGACCCTGAGCGGCACCAGCGTCCTCACGCTGACCGGCGGCAACCTCGATCCGGGCGGCACCTGCACCTTCAGCGTGACGGTCCAGGTGCCCGCGTCCGCCAGCTCGGGCACCTACACCAACACCACCAGCCAGGTCACCGGCGACCTGGCCGGCCGGCCGGTGACCGGCAGCTCGGCGAGCGACATCCTGGTGGTCGCCACGCGGCCGGTCCTGACCAAGGAGTTCGTGGATGATCCGGTCGGCGCCGGAGACTCGGTGACCCTCGAGTTCACCATCACCAACACCAGCCTCACCGAGTCCGCGACCGACATCGAGTTCACGGACGAGTTCGACTCGATCCTGCAGACGGCCTCCGGGATCCCGGGGAGCGCGTTCTGCGGCCCGAGCTCGACGGCGACCTTCATCCCGTCGACGAGCTTCGATCCCGCCCGGCTCTTCGTGTCCGGTGCCAGCCTGGCGGCCGGCGACTCGTGCACCTTCAGCATCACCCTCGACGTGGTCGTCGGGGCCGCGACCGGGACCTACCCCAACACCACGAGTGAGGTCACCGCGACCATCGGCGGGGAGACCGTGACCGGGAATCCGGCGAGCGACGGCCTCCAGGTGGTCGGCGCTCCCAGGCTGTTCAAGGAGTTCACCGACGACCCGGCGAACCCGGGCGACACCGTGACCCTGGAGCTCACGATCGTCCACGACGAGAACGCTCCCGGTGACGCCACCGACATCACGTTCACCGACGACCTGGACGCCACCCTGTCCGGTCTGGTGGCCACGGGGCTGCCGCTCACGGACGTCTGCGGGGTGGGCTCCGAGATCAGCGGGACCATGACCCTCACGTTCACCGGCGGCACCCTCGCTCCGGGCGAGTCGTGCACCTTCGGCGTGACGCTCCAGGTGCCGTCCACGGCGCCCGCCGGTCCGCACACCAACACGACCTCGACCGGGGTCGCCACGGTGGACGGGGTGACGACCATGGCGGAGCCGGCCACGGACGACCTCGACGTCGCGGGTCTGATCCTGTCGAAGGAGTTCATCGACGACCCGGCGCTGCCGGGCGGAACGGTCACCCTGCGGTTCACCATCGACAACATCAGCCCGGTCTCGGACGCCACCGGCATCTCGTTCCAGGACGACCTGGACGATGCGCTGAGCGGCCTGACGGCGACCGGCCTGCCGATGAGCGACGTCTGCGGCACCGGCTCCTCGCTCACCGGCCTGTCCGGTGACAGTCTCCTGGTCTTCGCGGGCGGGAGCCTCGTGTCGGGTGACTCCTGCACCTTCGACGTGGTGCTGGACGTGCCGGCCGGAGCCGACGACGGCGTCTACTTCAACAGCACCGGCGCGCTCGTCGCGACGATCGACGGCGGCACCGTGGTGTTCGACAACGCGACGGATCAGCTCACGATCTCCAGCGACTTCCTGGCCCTGACCAAGGAGTTCACCGACGACCCGGTGGAGCCCGGCGGCACGGTCACCCTGGAGCTCACGGTGACCAACCTGAGCGACTCGGAGTCGGTGGCCGACATCGCGTTCACCGACGACCTGGACGCCGCGCTGAGCGGCCTGGCGAGCACCAGCGGCACGCAGACCGACGTCTGCGGAGCCGGCTCGCAGCTCTCCGGCACCGACGTCCTCACCCTCACCGGCGGCAGCCTCGCGCCGGGTGCCTCCTGCACCTTCAGCGCCACGCTCTCGGTGCCGGCGGGGGTCGAGCTGGGCGGCACCGCCGTCAACACGACCAGCGAGGTCACCGGCACGGTCGGCGGCCTCCCGGTCAGCGGACCCCCGGCGAGCGACACGCTCCGGATCGACTTCGTGATCTTCACCAAGAGCTTCAGCGGCAACGCCTTCGCCGGCGGGACGGTGACGCTCACCTTCAACATCCAGAACCTGGACGCCAACACGTCGATCTCCGGGCTGCGCTTCACGGACGACCTGAACGGCGTGATCCCGGGCCTGGTCACCACCGGCCTGCCGGTGAGCGACGTCTGTGGCTCGGGCTCCACGCTCCTCGGCACGTCGATCCTGGAGCTGCAGAACGGCTCGCTGCTCCCGGGCGGCTCGTGCACGTTCAGCGTGGTGCTCTCCGTTCCGGCCTCGGCCGTGGAGGGGAGCTACGAGAACGTCACCAGCGACCTGGAAGGCAACGGGGACCGCGTCGCCGCACCGGCGACCGCGATCCTGACCATCGTGCCGGCCGACTCGGACGGCGACGGCGTGCTGGACGACGTCGACGTCTGCCCGGGCACCGTCATCCCCGAAGGGGTGCCGACGGTGCGGCTGGGAGTCAACCACTTCGCGCTGGTCGACGGCGACGGTCTGTTCGACACGACGCCGCCCCCGGGCGGCGGCAAGGGCCCCCAGGCGAGCTTCACCATCGAGGACACCGCGGGCTGCTC
>JASFUJ010000181.1:0-6534 GCA_050050355.1 Acidobacteriota bacterium | reverse complement strand
CCCGCGCCTCATCACCGACGAGACCGGCAACACCGTCGCCCAGCACGTGTACTTCCCCTTCGGCGAAGAGGCCACTCCGCCCTCCACCGACGAGGTGCTCAAGTTCACCGGCCACGAACGGGACCCCCTGGGCCCCGGCACCACCGACGACCTGGACTCCATGCACTCCAGGTACTACTCGGCGCACCTGGGGCGGTTCATGTCGGTCGATCCCTCCAAGCAAGCCTGGGAGCCCAAGGATCCCCAGACCTGGAATCGCTACGCGTATGCTCGCTCCAACCCGCTGAAGTACATCGATCCCGATGGTGAGGTCTTCCAGAGGCCGGAAGATACCTCGGCTGCCGAAGACTTCCTCATCAAGCTCTCGATCGACAGCATGACCGATGTCGTCCCCGGGACGGCGATGTTCAGAGCAGGCGCCCGCCCGGCTGGCCGGCTCCTGGGCCGCGCCGCACAGAGTCTGATTCGGCCAGTGGGCTCTCGGCTCTCTGCCCGAGTTCCGGCCGTGGCACGGTTGGCCCTCAAGCGCGTGGAGAAGATCCTGAAGCCGGGAGGTCAGAAGCTCGGGACCCAGCTCTCGGGGCCGAGAATTCGACAGTTGGGAGGTGGCCTCAACGCCGCGAAGAAGCTGTTCGGAAAGCTGACCGCGTTCTTCGGCAAGGAGGTTCCAACGCGCAGTGGAAGCGTGAGAAGGGTAGTACTCCCGGGAGTCGGCGAAGTCCGGCTACGGATCGTCCAGAAGGGAGACGACTTTGTCGCAACCATCGACGTCAACATAGAAGGAATCGGGATAAGAGAGATCAAATTCTTGCCGGAGTGATTGCTGGTGGAGCCACAAGAGGAACTTCTCAGAGAGCTCTTGGTCTTTGCGACCGTCGACTGGGTGGAGCTTTGGCTCTTTGCAAGTCTCGTGCAGGAGAGCCTAGAGATCGACGACCCTGAAGCCGTGAAGGCCAGGTCCTTGGATCTCATCAAGGAGTTGTTGGAGACGGGGTTGATGGAAGCCGGCACTATCGACTGGGACGAAGGTCACTTCGAGTCCTGGGGTCTTACACCAGAAGAGAGCTTCATCCGCATCGAGCAAGAGTGGTCCGAACTTGGGCGTTCGCCCTCCATGGCTGATATTTGTTGGTTCGACCTCACACCCAAAGGGCAGGCTCTGGTGAAGCGCTGGGAGAAAGACGGCGAGTAGTGAGCGGCCGGAGAGGGTGCCACCCCCTTTGCAGATCGATTTCGCATCGACCTCGAGCCCCGGAGCTTTCGAGCGCACCGTCACTGAGCTTCTACCGGGGCCTGGTGATCTCGATCGGCGGCTCGCCGGCGCAACGTCGCCGTCGCATCCGCGTATGATCCTGATGGATGGGACGTCGTGAATCAGACCTGAGGTCCGGCCTCGGCAGGGCGGGGCGCTTCGTGCGGGAGTACACGGCCGGAGTGCGGGGCGGCGATCTGCGCCGCCTGTTCCGCGAGGACGCCGCCGATGCCTACCAGGTGCTGACCCGGGATCAGCCGCAGGTGCCGGAGAGCGCCGAGGGGGCGAGGGCCTTCTTCCAGCGCGTCCGGCTCCTCTTCCTGGGCCTCTCCTACCAGCTCTCGCCCCCCCGGCGGCTGCTCTTCGCCCTCGCCATCCTGCTGGCGCTGATCGGGAGCTGCCGGATCGAGTACACCACCGGTGCCGGGGTGCACATCGGCACGTCCACGGGGGCGCTGATCGTCAGCGTGGCCGTGCTGGTCTTCCTGCTCGCCCTGGAGCTGGTCGACCGGGTGCGGGTGCGGGACGAGCTGGAGGTGGCCCGCGAGCTCCAGCGCCAGCTCCTGCCGCGGGAGGCCCCGGACCTGCCCGGCTGGCGGATCGCCCACTCGTATCGCACCGCCAACGAGGTGGGCGGCGACTACTACGACTTCCGCCGCCTGCCCGACGGGCGGGTGGCGGTGGTGGCCGGGGACGCCAGCGGCCACGGCATCGCCGCCGGGCTGTTGATGGTGATCGCCCACAGCACGCTGAAGCTCGCCTTCGATCAGGATCCGCGGCCCCGGGCCGTGCTTCCCATGGTCAACAAGGCGATCGCCGCGGCCGGCGGGCGGCGGGCGTTCCTCACGCTGTTCTACGGTCTGCTCGATCCGGAGACCGGCCGGCTCGACTACATCTGCGCGGGGCACCCGTTCCCGCTGCTGCGCCGTGCCGGTGGGCGGGTGCGCGAGATCGGCAGCGGCGCCCTGCCCCTGGGCATCCGGGAGAGCATCGAGCTCGCGACCGAGAGCGTCACCCTCGAGCCGGACGACCTGCTGCTGATCTACAGCGACGGCATCCCGGAGGTCCTCCGGCGCTCGACCGGGGAGACCTTCGGCTTCCAGCGCATGCGGGACCTGGCCGCCGCCGGCGGCACCGCCCAGGAGACCCACGACCGGGTGCTCTCCGCCTTCGACGGCTTCCTCGCCGGCGAGCCCCAGACCGACGACATCAGCCTGGTCGTCCTCCACCGTCTCCCCGCCGTCCCGCCCCCGCCTCCACCCCCGCCAGCGCCCGGCGGGCCTTCGTGATCTCGGCCCGGATCGCGTCCCGCTCGGGCTCGATGGTGCTTTCGAGGATCACCGGAGTCCGTGGCGGGATGCGTGGAGCGAGCGCGCGGGCGGCGGCCAGCATCCCCTCGTCCAGCGGCCGATGGGCGGCGCTCCGGGTCAGGCCGCTGAGGTGGAGCTGGGCCAGGCGGTGGCCGTGGGCGTCCAGGATCCTCCTCGCCTCGTCGAGGCTCGGGTCCACGTGCCGGGCGTGGGCGATGTCGAAACAGAGCCGGGCCTCCGGGAAGGTCTCGAAGGCCGCGGTGAGCTCGGCGGCGGTGCGGCCGGTCGGTTTGCGGCCGTCCATGTTCTCGATCAGGAGCAGCGCACCGAGGGGCTCCCAGGCGAGGGGGGTCTCGATGGCGTCGGGGTGGACGACGCAGGGGACCCCCCGGGGGCCGAGGGCGCGGGCGATCGCCGCGGCGTGGGCCGGCTCCCGGGAGGGGTCCATGGCGCTCGGCGCGTGGAGCGAGACGTGGTCGTAGCCGTGGAGAGCGCCGCCGCCCTCGAGCTCCGGCAGGCTCGCCAGCAGCGGCGCCAGCTCCGGCTCGCGCAGGGCGGAGAGCTCGACGGCCCGGGATTCGCCGGGTCCGTTCTCCCGGTCCGGTCGGAGGAGCTCGAGGGCCCGCCGGAAGTCCCCCTTCGCCAGGGCGCCGGTGGAGAAGCCGATCGCACGCAAGCTCAGAAGATCCCGTACTTCAGCGTCAGGCGGTAGAACGGCGAGTCGGGTTCGAGGAAGATCCGGTCCAGCGCCTCCTGGAACCGGTGGCCGATTCCGATCCCCCGCTGGAAGACCGGGTCGTCTCCCAGGCGCTCCAGGGGGAGGGTCTCGAGCCGCTCCCGGTTCTCGGGCTCCGCCAGCAGGCCCAGGAACTCGTCGTAGGCGCCGAACAGCTCGCCGCCGGCCGCGTGGAGCGCCGGCCGGTCGAGGATGGCGCGGGCGGTGAGGTCGAGGGGGGTCGAGCCGACGAAGCGGAGGAAGTGGTCGACGAGGGCGCCGAGCCCGCGCTTGTCGGGGCCGAAGATCTCGCTCCGTGTCTCGGCGGAGAGCTCGGTCTCCGGGCTGAAGCAGGTGAGCAGGCCGGCCACGAAGATCAGCTTGCGCGATGTCCTGAGCTTGAGGTTGCGCAGCGCCCAGCCTTCGCCGGCCCGGCTGCGCTGCTTGTAGGCGAAGTCGACGGCCATGGTGCGCCAGTAGCGCACGAAGTCGTTGAGCAGGAAGCGGGGGATCTTGTAGCTCCCGGCGCCGAACCAGAGGCCCCGGTCCTCGTCCAGGTAGCGCTGGAGGATCTTGGTCAGCACCCTGCGGTGGGCCGTGTTTCCCTCGTCGGTCCCCACCCCGACCTCGGCCGGAGCCGGGGACAGGGCCCGGGACTCCAGCAGCAGGAGGATCCGGCGCGTGGTGTTGCTGTTGGTGTCGTCCTCGCCCCCGATCAGGTGGATGAGCTCGTGGCTGAAGGCGAGGCTGCCGAACACCCCCTCGCGGCCGGGCGGCTTGCCTTCCACCTCGCGCACGTGGCGGCCGATGGCCCGGGCCGTGTCCAGGTGCCCCGGATCGGCGGCGCCGTCGACCAGCAGGGTCCAGTCGATGTCGCTGCCCGGGGTGAGCTCGTCGCGGGCGAGGGAGCCGAAGACCACGACGCTGGCGTCCGGGGAGTCGAACGGAGAGAGCGTTTCGGCCGGGGATCGGGCCAGGGATCGGGCCAGGGATCGGGCCAGCTCGCGGCGCTTGACGCGCGCCTCCTCCCGGCCCCGGCGGAGGTGTTCCCAGCGGGCGCCCAGGCGTTCGGCCAGAGCCTCCGTGGGGTGGGTCGTCGGGGTCGTCGGATCGGTCCCGGGCGCGGGATCGTTCGAGCGTGCCATTCCGCGCAAGGATACCGGACGGCGCGGCGAGATCTCTCGGGCCGCCGCCACTCCGACGCACGGGGCGCTCCCCGTCCTCCGGGGTGGCATCCCGGTTGTGAGGCCCCGCCCGGCGGCATAGAATGCCCGTAGCGGCGGAAGATTCTCCGAGCCTCCCCATGATCGAGCCTCCCCGAGCCAAGATTTCGTTCATGGTGCTCTGCCTCCTGCTGAGCGGCCTGATCTTCGCCGTCGACCTGATGCTCCCGGTCGGGATCGCGGCCGGCGTCCTCCACGCGGCGGTGGTGCTGCTCTCGGTGGCCGTGGGCACCACCGGGTTCACCATCGGCCTGGCGCTCTTCGTCACCCTGCTCACGATCGCCGGCGTGGCGCTGTCCCCGCCCGAGACGGTGGGGCTCTGGGTGGTGATCTCGAACCGCTTGCTGAGCCTGTTCACCATCTGGGTGGTCGGGGTGCTCGGCCTGTTGCTGACGCGGGAGCGGTCCCGCCGGCGGGGGGCGGCCGAGGAGCTCCACCAGAGCCTGGCCCGCACCCGGTCGATCCTGGAGACCGCCGTCGACGGCTTCATCTCCATCGACGACCGGGGCATCGTGGAGGCGGTCAACCCGGCGGCCGAAGAGATGTTCGGGTACAGCGAGGAGGATCTCGTCGGCCGCAACGTCAAGATCCTCATGCCGGAGCCCTGGCACAGCGAGCACGACGACTACATCGACCACTACCTGGAGACCGGCGAGAGGAAGATCATCGGCATCGGCCGGGAGGTGATGGGGCTGCGCAAGGACGGCTCCACCTTTCCCCTGGAGCTGGCCGTGAGCGAGGTCGAGGTGGGCGGTCAGCGGGCGTTCATCGGTACCGTCCGCGACGTCTCGGAGCGCAAGCGCCTGGAGGAGCAGTTCCTCCAGAGCCAGAAGATGGAGGCCGTGGGCCGCCTGGCCGGCGGCGTGGCCCACGACTTCAACACCCTGCTGTCGTCGATCCTCGGCTATTCCGAGATGCTGGCAGACTCCCTGCCGGAGGGCGCGGAGGGGGACAAGCCGCGCCGGGCCGCGGCGCAGATCCGGCGCTCCGCGGAGCGGGGGGCCGAGCTCACGCGCCAGCTCCTGACCTTCAGCCGTCAGGAGCGCCGGCGCGAGGAGCTGGTCGACCTCAACCGCGTGGTCCACGGGCTGTCGGACATGCTCGACCGCCTGGTGGGCGAGCAGGTGGAGCTGGTTCACGACCTGGAGCCGCGGCTCGCCCGCGTGTCCGCCGACCCGGCCCAGCTCGAGCAGGTGCTGGTCAACCTGGTGGTCAACGCCGTCGACGCCATGCCGGGTGGCGGGCGGATCACCCTCTCCAGCCGCAACCTGCAGCCCCCCGGGGCCGGCCCGGACGGCGCCGGCGGCGAAGGCGCGGTCCAGATCGAGGTCTCGGACACCGGCGTGGGCATGGACGAGTCGACCCGCCGCCGCATCTTCGAGCCGTTCTTCACCACCAAGGAGCGGGGGAAGGGAACCGGCCTCGGGCTCTCCACCGTCTACGGCATCGTGACCCAGAACGGCGGCGGCATCAGCGTGGAGACGGCGGAAGGCGAGGGGACGACCTTCCGGGTCCGCCTGCCCCGGGCCGCCCCGCCGTTCACCGAGGAGGAGCTGGCGGCCGCCGAGGCGTCGACCGAGGGGGCCGAGGCCGGTCCGGTGGAGCCCGGCACGGCCGAGGAGTCGATCCTCCTGGTGGAGGACGACGCCATGTTCCGGGGGCTGCTCGAGGAGGTCCTCGAGGACCAGGGCTACACGGTGCTGGCGGCGGGCGAGCCGGCCGAGGCGCTGAAGCTCCTGGACCGGCGCGGCAAGGCCGTGGACCTGGTGGTGACCGACCTGGTGATGCCCGGCATGACCGGCGACGAGCTGGTGCGCCGGCTCCAGGCCCGGTGCCCCGAGATCCGCGCCATCCTGATGTCCGGGTATTCGGACGAGCACCTGGAGGCGCGGGTGCGCACGGACGGGAGACTGCCGATGATGCGCAAGCCGTTCAGCACGAAGGAGTTCGCGCGGAGGGTGAGGGAGGTGCTGGACGCTGCTCACTCCACGGTGTGATCGCGCGGGGGGACGAGCCCCCCGCCTACCGCGGTTC
>JASFUJ010000180.1:0-6537 GCA_050050355.1 Acidobacteriota bacterium | reverse complement strand
TTCCCTCCGTTGAAGCGGCCGGCCTCTGCGCCGGCCGGATGGCGAGCAGAGCGAGCCCACCTCAGGGCCTGCGGCCCGGTCGGCCGGGGCGGAGCCCGGGGACGGTGAGGCCTGCGGCACGGTCGGCCGGGGCGGAGCCCGGGGACGGTGGGGCCTACGGCCCGGTCGGCCGGGGCGGAGCCCGGGGACGATGGGGCCTACGGCCCGGTCGGCCGGGGCGGAGCCCGGCCGCTTCGATCCGGACGGTCACCGTCGAACCCTGTTCTGAAGCGGCCGGCTTCAGCCGGCCGAGCCGGGCCGCAGGCCCGGCCCTCCTCCCGGCGAGGAATCGTCCAGATCTCCCCCCAACCCCCCAACCCCCTTCCCCCCTGGCGGGGTGAAGGGGGCGCCACCGCCCCGGCCGGCACAGGTCCGGCCGCTACGACGTGGAGGCGGTGGGTGGGGGGAGCGGCGACGGCAGCGAACAGTGACCTGAGGAGGGGCGCGGGGAGTCCCTCGCCGGTCGCAGCTCAGCCGCCGAGGGAGCTCCCCGCGTGCCCTCCCGGCGAACCCCCCGGCGGAGGCGGCCACCCAGCCGGTATCGAACGGCCCGGTACCCACCGCACCCCGTGTCGGCGCGCCGACGATGCGGTCCGGCTCCCGCCGCTCCTTCCGGGCGATCCTCGCCCCCGCCGAGAACCTCGTGAGTCCGGGCAGATCGCCTCCCGAGGGTTGACCTCCCCGGGGGCATTTTGTACATTCCCGCCGACCTATGATCATCGCGATCACGAACCAAAAGGGCGGGGTCGGCAAGACCACCACCGCCATCAACCTGTCCGCAGCGCTCGCCAACAAGGGCCTCAAAACCCTCCTGATCGACCTGGACCCCCAGGCGAACAGCTCCATGTCCTTCATGGACGTCCACGGGCTCGAGCGCTCCATTTACGAAGCCCTCACCGAACCCGACGTCGAGATCATCGACGTCGTCAAGCCGGTGGAGCAGATCCCGAACCTCGACCTGGCGCCGTCGACCATCTCGCTGGCGAAGATCGAATCCAAGCTCCTCGGAGAGCTGGACAGCCACTTCCGGCTCAAGGACGAGCTCGGGAGCGTCCGGGACGCGTACGACAACATCGTGATCGACACGCCGCCCACCCTCGGCATCATCACGGTCAACGCCCTGGTGGCGGCGTCCCACGTGCTCGTGCCGATCCAGTCCAGCTACTTCGCCCTCGAGGGCACCGACGACCTGCTGGAGACGATCGACAAGATCAAGCAACGGGCGAACCCGGAGCTCCAGCTCCTCGGCGCGCTGATCACCCTCTACGACAAGCGGACGCTGCTCTCCCGGGACATCCAGGAGCAGATCGCCGGCGTCTTCGGGAACAAGGTCTTCAAGACCCTGATCAGCAAGAGCGTGCGCCTCGAGGAGAGCCCGGCCTACCACGAGTCGATCTTCAGCTTCGCGCCGCACTCCAGCGGAGCCGCGGAGTACTACCAACTGTCGGAGGAGGTTCTCGGCCGCGTCTGACGGCCGGGAGCCCAGCACGCACGACGACGAGGCGACGAGAGGAGACACGGGGATGGCAGCGAAGAGGCGCGGTCTACCGGTGCGGGTGAAGATGCGTCACGACAACCACTTCGTGGAGGAGCTGACGACTCGCAACGAAGCGCCGGTGGGGCGGATGATCGCCCTCTCGACGGTGGAGCCGGATCCGAACCAGCCACGGACCACGATGGGGGACCTGGCCGACCTCGTGTCCTCCATCCGGGAGCGGGGGGTCCTGGAGCCGATCCTGGTCCGGCGGATCCCCAAGGAGGAGGGGGAGACGGAGGGCGCCCGCAAGGCCGAGGCCTTCCGGATCATCTCCGGCGAGCGGCGTTACCGGGCGGCGCAGGAGGCCGGTCTCTACGAGGTTCCGGTCATCGAGATGGACGTGACCGAGCAGGAAGCGCTCGAGATCGCCCTGATCGAAAACCTGCAGCGCAAGGACCTGACCCCGTTCGAGGAGGCCGAGGGCTACCAGGCGCTGGCCGAGACCCACGGCTACACCCACGAGGAGATCTCCGAGGCGGTGGGGAAGTCCCGGACCGTGGTGACCGAGAGCCTCGCCCTCCTGCAAATGCCGCCCCGCGTCCGCGATGCGGTCCAGGCGCTCGGGGTGACCACCAAGTCGTTGCTCCTCGAGGTCCTGAAGGCGGGGAGCGAGGAGGAGATGATCCGGCTGCTCGAAGAGGTGGCGAGCCACGGGCTCAACCGGGACGACCTGCGCCAGCGCCTGCGCCGGCGGGATCGCGCCTCCAGCAAGAAGCGCCGGAAGCCGTACTCCTTCAAGTTCCGGGCGCCGGACAAGAGCTTCACCCTCAACCTCACCTTCCGTCAGAGCGAGGTCGACCAGGGCGATCTGATCCAGGCCCTGGAGCAGATCCTCGCCCGCCTCCGAGAAGACAGCGCCGCCGCCGGCTGACGCCGCCCCCGCGGTGACGGCCGCCGGACGGACGACTTCGCCCGACGACTCGCCCGGTGGCACCCGGGGGTCTCCCCCGGCGGCTGGACTGGGACCGGCCAGGGAACCGTCGGGCCCCTCCGCGGATCACCGGCCGCTGCTGGACCCGACCCAGCGGAACCCGTCCACCGCGTAGCGGCCGGACCCGTGCCGGCCGGGCCATGCCACCGGTCACTGCCAGCGTCGACTCTCCGCGCACGACGATGATGCCGGAGTGACTCCAGGGAACTTGCGCGTCTGACCGCCAACATCAGGCGCGTCTCAGGCGCCGCTCACACACCCCCGAAGCGGCCGGCTTCAGCCGGCCGAACGCGAGCGTAGCGAGCCACCGAACCGGCTTCAGCCGGCCGTTCAGCGCTCAAGGCTGCGATATATGCTGCGGAGACATGCCGGGCCGCGGTATGGTCTGAACGTATATGTCCAGGAAACATTTCCACAGCCCGTCCACAGGCTCGTCACGGGCGAGGAGTCTCCGCGATCAGGGAGCTCGGTGGTGCGGCGGTGGGTCGTTCTCGTCGTCGACGCTCGCTTTGGCGGTTTCGTCGGAGGCAGCCTCGGCCGCTGGAGCCGATGGCTCGGTGGGGGAGGAAGCCACGTCCAGGTTCAACCAGCCGGCGATCATGGGGATCAGGTAGCTCTTGCCCGAGGTCATCTCAGCCAGGTCGATGAAACTGGCCAGCAGGATGATCAGGATCGGGGGCGTCTCTTCCCAGTGGGGTGGCGCCCCGGCGGCTTTCGCGGCGAGGAAAGGAAGCAGAGCGACCAGCAACGTCAGGACGTTCAGGACAGCCCACCGCTTGGCCCTCGGAGTGGTATTGCCTCGGCACAGAAACATCCAGACCAGGTCGTACCCGATGAAGCAGAACAGCAGCACCAGGAACGCACTCGTCCCGTCGCGCTCGTCCCCTCCGGCTTCGATCGTCAAGGACCATGCGAAGAGCAGGAAGAAGTGGAAGAAGGCGGAGAGGAGGTCGACGCCGTAGCTGCCGGGGGTCTCGTTGCCGCGAACTTCGTCGAAGTGAACCGCAGCGCCGAAGAGAAAGCGGACGGAGACCACGAGAAACACCGCCAGCCTCAGGGCTTCCAGGCCGTAGGGCCAGACCTCCGCGGGAAGCGGTAGGAAGTGCCCGACGACCGGCGTCGCCGCGTTGTCGACTCCGAGGGCCACGAGGACGCCGAGGAACCAGAACACATGGGTGTGTTGCCGATCCTCCACGGCGTAGCAGGGGGCTGGGAAAGGACTCTCCGGGGTGATCTGCCGGGGGGTTCTACGGACGGTGCGATTCTTGGTGGTGGCGCTCGTGGACCCACACCTGGGCGTCGCCGATGAGCTTGACGATCACCGGGATGAGCATGATGGTCAGCAGCAACGCGATGGCAGTTCCCATGGTCAGGTCACCTCGTCGTCCGGGGGAGGAGCATCGGCGGCGGTCCGGTCTGCAGGAACCGTCCCGGGTGCATCCCCCTGAATGCGCCCGGGCCATATCGTGAAGCTTACCATGGCCAGGTAAAATTGTAGCGTCCCTGAAATTCCTTGTCCAGGTTCTGGTCGAAGTGTACTTTACATAATATATCTTATCGGACCTCGAATCGGGCCGGGACGGAGGGTCGGCGGCGACCATTCGACGCGGACGTCGGCGCCTTGCTGCTTCGCCGTTCGGCCGGCTGAAGACCGGCCGCTTCAAGTGCGGCTGGTGAGCCCCGATACCAGCGTGCGGCTGGCGGCGAGCCGCTTCAGGTGCGGTCGGCGGCGAGCCACTCGGCCGCCAGGTCCTCGTCCTCTTCCAGGCGCAGGCGGACGAGCTCGGCTCCGGCCGGCAGCCGGCCCTCCAGGCGCTCGCGGATCCATTGCACCAGGCTCTCGCTCGACGGGATGCGGCCGCCCGCCGCGAACTCCGGCACCGCCTCGTTGAGGTGCCGGTGATCGAGCACGTCGAGCACCCGGCGCTCGACCAGGCCGTCGAGGGTCCCGAGGCCGATCACGAAACCGGTTTCCGGATCCGGCGCGCCGGCCACGGTCACGTAGAGGCGGTAGTTGTGTCCGTGGCCCGGCAGATTCGCGCACTTGCCGAAGTGGCGGCGATTCTCCTCCTCCGACCATTCCGGGCGCCGGTAGAGATGGCTCGCGCTGAAACGGTAGCGTCGTTCGATGCGGATTGTCATGGTCGCCGCCGATTGTGCCAGAATCGACCGGACGTGCGCCTCCTCGACCGATACCTCATCCGGGAGATCATCCCCCCGCTCGGACTGAGCTTTCTGGTCTACACCTTCATCCTGCTGCTCGACAAGCTGTTCGATTCGGCGGAGATGATCATCCGCCGGGGGCTCCCCGTGTCGACGGTCGGTGAGCTCCTGGTCCTGGCGCTCCCCAACATGCTGGTGCTGACCATCCCCATGGCCCTCCTGCTGGGCGTTCTGCTGGCGGTCGGGCGCCTGTCCGCGGACAGCGAGATCGTCGCCCTGAGGGCCACCGGCGTAAGCCTGGGGAGGCTCTACCGACCGGTCCTGCTGCTCTCCGTCGCGCTCTTCCTGATGAACACGGTCCTGATGCTCTGGGTGCTGCCCTGGGGCAACCACCGGCTCCAGCTCCGGACCCTGGAGATCCTGACCCAGAGCGCCGCCAGCCAGGTGCAGCCGAGGATCTTCCTCGACGATTGGGAGAACTACATCGTCTACGTCTTCGACGTCCCCGACGAGGGCGGTCCCTGGCGCGGCGTGTTCGTGGCCGAGTCGATCCCGTCGACCCGGGAGAACCAGGTGATCATGGCGCAGCGCGGGACGCTACGCCTGGACGACCAGGGCGAGCGGGTGATCCTGGACCTGGCCAACGCCCAGGTCCACGACGCCGACCTGTCGAAGCCCGACTCGTACCAGACCAGCAACTACCGGACGCTCCAGCACGTCCTGGAGGACGAGTTCGCGTCCGGCCAGCGGGCGGAGATCGTCGCGTCGAAGGGGGTCCGGGAGCTGGACCTGGAGGAGATCCGCGAGTGGATCCACGATCCGGCGCGCTCCCCCGCGCTCCGGCGCCTCGCCCGGGTCGAGCTCCACAAGCGCTTCTCCATCCCGTTCGCGTGCGTGGCCTTCGGCATCTTCGCCCTGCCGCTCGGCTTCGGCAACCGCCGCGGGGGCAAGGCGCACGGGTTCATCTGGGCCTTCGGCGTGATCCTCGCCTACTGGATCATGCTGGACACGGGCGAGAAGTCGGCCGAGGCCGGCAACATCCCCCCCTGGCTGGCCATGTGGGCCCCCAACATCCTCGGCGTCGTGCTCGGCCTCTTCCTGCTGATCCGGCGCAACCGGGACAAGAGCCTGATGATCTCCAGGGTCGACCGGTGGATCCGGCGGGACCTGTGGAGCCACCTGCTGTTCTGGCGCCGCCGCCGGAAGCGCCGGGTCGAGGCCCGCCGCTCCGAGCGCGAGGCGCGGCGACGGGGGCGCCGGGAGCCCCAGGTCGTCCTCCGCCTGCCGCGGCTCCGCGTCGGCTTCTTCTCGATCATCGACCGCTACCTGGTCCGCGTGTTCTCGGGGATCTTCACGCTGGTGCTGCTGTCCTGCCTGTCGATCTTCGTGGTCGCGGACCTCACGGGCATGGCGGACGAGATCATGAAGAACGACGTTCCCGGAGACGTGGTCGGCTCGTACTACCTCTACTCCCTGCCCCAGATGGCCTACGACCTCTCCCCCATCATCGTGCTGGTGGCCACCCTCATCACCTTCAGCGTGCTGTCGCGATCGAACGAGGTCATGGCGTTCAAGGCCCTCGGCGTGAGCCTCTTCCGGCTCGCCCTTCCGGTGACCTTGACCGCCCTCGCCGTCACCGCCGGGGTCGTGCTCCTGGAGTGGAAGATCCTGCCCGCCTCCAACGAGCAGGCCACACGGCTCGAGGACCGGATCCGCGGCCGGGAGACGGTCCGCAACTATCGCCGGGCCGACCGTCAATGGCTGTTCGGCCCGGACCGCTACATCTACAACTACCTGCACTACGACGCGGCGAACCAGTCCCTCCAGCGGCTCCAGGTCTTCGAGCTGGACCCCGCGACCTACCAGA
>JASFUJ010000179.1:0-6575 GCA_050050355.1 Acidobacteriota bacterium | reverse complement strand
CTCGCGCGGGTCCATGGCGGCCAGCACCCGCCGGTCCACCTTGCCGTTGGGGTTGAGCGGCAGCTCCTCCAGCACGACGAAGAAGGCGGGCACCATGAACTCCGGCATGCGCTCGCGCAGCTCCTCCCGCGCCGCCTCCACGGCCGCGCCCGCTTCCTCCCCGCCCTCGGGCACCAGGTAGGCCGCCAGCTCCAGCCGGCCGGCGCCGTCGTCCCAGGTGACCACCGCCACCTCGCGCACCGCCGGGTGGGCGTTGAGCACCGCCTCCACCTCGCCCGGCTCGATCCGGAAGCCCCGGATCTTGACCTGGTGGTCGACCCGGCCCAGGAACTCCACTCTGCCGTCCGGCAGGAACCGGGCCAGGTCACCGGTGCGGTACAACCGGCCTCCGCCCGGCCGGGCGAACGGATCCGGCACGAAGCGCTCGGCGGTGAGCGCCGGTCGCCCCAGGTAGCAGCGAGCCAGGCCGTCGCCGGCAATCATCAGCTCCCCCGGCACGCCCGGCGGCACCGGCCGGCCCGCGGGATCGAGCAGGTAGACCCGGCTGTTGGCGATCGGCCGGCCGATGGGCACGCTCACCGCCCGGTCGTCCACGCGGCGGACCGTCTCGGTGGTGGCGAAGGTGGTCGACTCGGTGGGGCCGTAGCCGTTGACCAGCCGACGGGGCGCCTCGGCGGCCAGCACCTTGCGCAGCGGCGTCGGGTCGACCGCCTCGCCCCCGAACAGGGCGTCCCGCAGCGGTGCGAAGGCCGACGGATCGGCGGTGGCCACCTGCTCGAACAGCGAGGTGGTCAGGAACATCGAGTCGATCCGGCGCGTGCGCAGCCAGGACGCCAGGCGCTCCGGATCGATGCTCACGTCCCGGTCGACCCCGACGACGGTGCCCCCGGTCAGGAGCGGCCCCCAGAATTCGAGGGTCGCCGCGTCGAACGAGGCGTTGGCCGCCTGGGCCATCCGGTCCCCCGGTCCCAGGTGGATGAAGTTGGTCTCCAGGATCAGCCGGGTGATCCCGTGGTGCGGCACCGCCACCCCCTTGGGCCGGCCGGTGGAGCCGGAGGTGTACATGGCGTAGGCCAGGCCCTCCGACCCGACGGTCCCCGGGGCGTCGAGGTCTTCCGGGGCCGGCGCCCCGTCCTCCTCCGGGCCGAGACGGTCGGCCAGCACGGTCGTCACCGCGTCCCCCGCCAGGTCCCCGAACGCCGCCGCCTCCCGCTCCCGGGTGACCAGCACCGGCGCCCCCGAGTCCTCCAGCATGTAGGCCAGCCGCTCCGCCGGGTAGGACGGGTCGAGGGGCACGAAGAAGCCGCCGGCGGTCAGGATGCCCAGCATGGCCACGACCAGGTCGGCCGAGCGCTCCATGGCGAGGGCCACCGGCACCTCCGGTCCGACGCCCCCTCCCTGCAGGGTCGCCAGGTCCGGGAGGCTCCGCAGGTGCGCCGCCAGGCGGTGCACCCGGCGCTCCAGCTCGGCGTAGGTGAGCCGCTCGGTCCGTCCGCCGGGGTCGTCGTCCGCGTCGAACTCCACCGCCACGGCGTCGGGCATCCGGGCCGCGACCCGTCGGAAGAGCGCGTCGACCGTCTGCTCCCGCGGGTAGTCGCTCCGGGTGTCGTTCCAGCCGAGGAGCACCTCGTGACGCTCCTCCGGTGCCAGGAGCGGCAGCTCGGCCAGGGCCCGGTCCGGCCGGCCGAGGGCGCCGTCCAGGAGGATCCGGAACTGGCGCGCCAGGCGCGTCGCGGTCGTGCGGTCGAACAGGTCCCGGTCGTACTCCAGGCTCCCGGCGAGCCCCTCCCCGCCGGCCCGGTCGCCGTCGTCGAGCAGGGAGAGGATGAGATCGAACTTGGCGGTCCGGCTCTCCGGCTCGAACGCGTCCGCCTCGAGACCGGGCAGCCCCGGGTCGCCGAGGGGGGCTTCCTGGAGCGCGAAGACCACCTGGAAGATCGGCGTGTAGCTCGGGTCCCGCGACGGCTGGAGCTCCTCGACCAGCTTCTCGAACGGTACGTCCTGGTGGGCGAAGGCTCCGAGGGCGTGCTCGCGGACCCGGCCCAGCAGGTCCCGGAAGCTCTCCGGCCCGTCGGTGGACGGAGGCTCGAGGCGCAGGGCCAGCGTGTTGACGAAGAACCCGATCAGGGGCTCCACCTCGGGACGCTCCCGCCCCGCCACCGGGGTCCCCACCACCAGGTCGTCCTGGCCCGAGACCCGGCGCAGCAGGGCGAACAGGGCGCTCGTCAGCACCATGAACCGGCTCGCCCCCTCGGCCCGGGCGAGGGCGTCGACGCTCCGTGAAGCGGCGGAGCCGGTCACCACCGGGACCCGCCCGCCCCGGTTGCGCCGGACCGGCGGCCGGGGACGGTCGGTCGGCATCTCGAGCACCGCGGGCGCGCCGGCCAGGCGTTCCCTCCAGTACTCGAGCTGCGCCTCCAGGGCCGCGCCGGTGAGCCACTCCCGCTGCCAGACGGCATAGTCACCGTACTGGACGGGAAGCTCCGGCGGCACCTCGCCGTCGACGCCCAGAGCCGCCCGGTAGAGGGCCCCGAGCTCCCGGAGGAGGACCCCGCCCGACCAGCCGTCCGAGACGATGTGGTGGAGGGTCACCAGCAGGGCGTGGTCCTCGGTTTCCAGGAGCGCCAGGCGGGCGCGGAGCAGCGGCCCGGCGCCGAGGTCGAACGGTCTCTCCGCCTCGTCGGCCGCCAGGCGCCGGAGCTCCGCCTCCCGCCGCTCCGGCCCGAGGCCGGTGAGGTCGATCCAGCCGAGCCCCCCGAAGCCGTCGGCGAAGACCGGCCGGACCCGCTGCACCGGCGCACCGTCCCGCTCGCCGAAGACCGTGCGCAGCGCCTCGTGCCGGCGGACGATCTCTCCCAGGGCCACCTCCAGGGCGACCCGGTCGAGCCCGCCCCGCAGGCGCAGGGCGGTGGGGATGTTGTACCAGGGGCTCTCCGGCTCCAGGCGGTCGAGGAACCAGAGCCGCTCCTGGGCGAAGGAAGGCTCGAAGGTGACGACGCCGTCCGCGCCGGTCCGCTCCTCCCGGGGGACTCGGTGGATCGGCGGCACGGCGCCGCCCGTCTCCCCGGCCGCCCGGCGCTCCTCGATCCGTTCCGCGACCCCGGCCACGGTCGGCGCCTCGAACAGCGCCATGATCGGCAGCTCGACGCCGGTGGCCTCGCCGAGGCGGGCGAGGATGCGCGGGGCGAGCAGAGAGTGGCCGCCCAGCCGGAAGAAGTCGTCCCGGACGCCCACGCGCTCGACGCCGAGCAGCTCGGCCCAGACGCCGGCCACCAGCTCCTCGAGCGGCCCCCGGGGGGCGACGTAGCCCGCCTCGAGGCCCGCGCCCCACTCCGGGTCGGGCAGCGAGCGCCGATCCACCTTGCCGCTCGGGGTGAGCGGGAGCTCGTCCAGGACGGTGAACGCCGCCGGCACCATGTACTCGGGCAGGCTCTCCCCGAGGAAGCGCGCCAGCTCGTCCGGGTCCACGGCGTCCTCCCCGGACTCCGGCGGGTGGGTCACCAGGTAGGCCACCAGCCGGGTGTCGCCGGCGCCCGCGCCGACGCCGGACCAGGCCATCGCCACCGCCTCGCGCACCGCCGGGTGCTCTCCGAGCGCCGCCTCGATCTCCCCCAGCTCGATCCGGAAGCCGCGCACCTTGACCTGGTGGTCGATCCGCCCCAGGAACTCGATCGCCCCGTCGGGCAGGAACCGGGCCAGGTCGCCCGTCTTGTAGAGCCGGTCGCCCGGCCGGCCGTGGAGGCCCCGGTCCGCCGCGCCCGCGGCGAAGGGGTCCGGAATGAAGGTCCCGGCAGTCAGCTCCGGCCGGCCCAGGTAGCCCCGTCCCACCTGCGCGCCGCCGATGTGGAGCTCGCCGGCTACGCCGGGAGGAACCGGCCGGAGGTGGCGGTCGAGCAGGTGGATCCGGGTGTTGGCCACCGGCCGGCCGATCGGCACGCCGCGCTCGTCCCCGGCGCAGGGCCAGGCGGTCACGTCGACCGCCGCCTCGGTCGGCCCGTAGAGGTTGTGGAGCTCGGTCCCGGCCACCCGGTCGAAGAACCGGTCCCGGAGGTCGGCGGGCAGCGCCTCGCCGCTGGCGATCACCCGGCGCAGCGTTCCGGCCCGCGCCACGCGCTCGATGCCCGGAGCCTCGACGAAGGCCTGGAGCATCGAGGGGACGAAATGCATGGTGGTGATCCCCTCCCGAACCACCGTCTCCACCAGGTAGGACGGGTCCTGGTGGCCTCCGGGGCGGGCCATCACGAGCCGCGCCCCCGCCAGCAGGGGCAGGAAGAGCTCCCAGACCGAGACGTCGAAGCTGTAGGGGGTCTTCTGGAGCACCCGGTCGCTCTCGCCCAGGCCGTACTCGTCGCGCATCCAGAGCAACCGGTTGACGATTCCCCGGTGCTCGTTCATCGCCCCCTTGGGCCGGCCGGTGGAGCCGGACGTGTAGATGGTGTAGGCCAAGCTCCGCGCGGTCGCCGCACCGCTCCGGCCGGGGCCTCCGTCCTCCGCCACCGCGCCGGTTCCGTCGGGGCCGTCCAGGATCACCACCTCGGCCCCGCCGGCGGCCAGCTCCGGCAGCTCGTCCAGCCAGCGACGCTGGGACAAGAGCACCGGCACCCCGGCGTCCTCCAGCATGTAGGTCAGCCGGTCGGCCGGGTAGGAAGGGTCGACGGGCACGTAGGCACCGCCGGCCTCGAGCACCGCCAGCAGGCCGATGACCATCTCGAGGGAACGCTCGGCGCAGACGCCCACCCGAACCTCCGGCCCGACGCCGAGCCGGCGCAGCCGCGCCGCCAGGGAGCCGCTCCGCGCCCCGAGACCGGCGAACGTGAGCGAATCGCCGTCCGCCGACAGGGCGACCCGGTCCGGCGTCGCCTCGGCCTGGATGGCGATCAGCTCCTCCAGCCGGACGTCCTCGGGGTACGCGACGGCCGAGTCGTTCCACTCCAGCAGTTGCGCGCGCTCCGCGGCGCTCATCAGGGGCAGCTCCGAGAGCGGCGTGGACGGGGCCGCCGCGGCGCCCGCCAGGAGAGCTTCCAGGTGGCGCGTCAGCCGCAGGGCCGTGGTCCGGTCGAACAGGTCCCGGGCGTAGTCGAGGGTCCCGGTGAAGCCGCCGTCGTCGGTCTCGAACAGGGTCAGGGTGAGGTCGAGCTTGGCCGCCGGCCGGACGTCGCGGAGCGGCTCCAGGGCCAGCCCCGGGAGCTCGAGGGCGCCGAGGGGGACGTTCTGGAGCACGAACAGCACCTGGACGAGCGGTGAATGGGCGAGGCTCCGCTCCGGCGCGAGCTCTTCGACCAGCTTCTCGAACGGCAGGTCCTGGCGGGCGAAGGCCTCCAGGGCGCCCCGGCGGACCCGGTCGACCAGGTCGCCGAAGCCGGGGTCACCGGCCAGCTCCCCCCGCATGACCAGGGTGTTGACGAAGAAGCCGATCAACCCCTCCACCTCGGAGCGCGAGCGGTTGGCGACCGGCGTGCCGACGGCCAGGTCGTCGTGGCCTGACAGGCGCCCGAGCAGGGCCTGGAAACCGGCCAGCAGGATCATGAACGGAGTGGCCTCGCGGTCCAGCCGCCGCAGCGCCGTCCCCAGCTCCGGGTCGATCGCCACCGGCACGCTGGCGCCCCGGTCGCTCTGGACCGCGGGACGGGGGCGGTCGGTGGGCAGCTCCAGCACGTCGGGCATGCCGTCGAGCCGCTCGCGCCAGAAAGCGAGCTGGCGTTCGAGCGCGTCGCCCTCCAGCCACCGCCGCTGCCAGACGGCGTAGTCGGCGTACTGGACCGGGAGCGGCGCGAGACCCGCCCGTTCGGGGTCCGGCACCGGAGCCGGACCTTCGACCGCGGCGCCGTAGAGGGCCCCCAGCTCCCGGATCAGCACCCCCATGGACCAGCCGTCGGAGACGATGTGGTGCATGTCGAGCAACAGCACGTGCTCGTCCGGCTCGAGCGCCAGCAGGGTCGCCCGCAGCAGCGGCCCCCGCTCCAGGTCGAAGGGGGTGGCCGCCTCCAGGGCGGCCAGGCGCCGGGCCTCCGCTTGCCGCGCATCCGCCGGAAGCCCTCGCAGATCGGCCACCGGCAGCGGCACCGAACGCTCGGCGGCGATCACCTGGACCGGATCGCCGGCCTCGGTGCCGAAGGTGGTGCGGAGGGGCTCGTGCCGCCGCACCACGCCGTCCAGGGCCGCGCGGAGGGCGGCGGGGTCGAGCGCGCCCCGGAGGCGGGCCGCCAGGGGGATGTTGTAGGCGGTCTCCCCCGGCTGCAGCCGGTCGAGGAACCAGAGCCGCTCCTGGCTGAACGACGGCGGGAAGGTGAAGGGCGGCGCCTCCCGCGGCAGGGCTTCGACGGGCGGAGCCTCCAGCCCCTCCCCCGCCGCCGCCAGGGCCTCGACCTCCTCCGCCAGGCCCGCCACGGTCGGCCGCTCGAACAGCGTCCGGACCGGCAGCTCGACGCCGAACAGGTCCCGCACCCGGGCGACCAGCCGGGCGGCGAGCAGCGAGTGGCCGCCCAGGTCGAAGAACGAGTCGTCCCGGCCCACGCGCTCGAGGCCCCCTTCGATGTCGAGCACCTCGCCCACCGCCCCGGCCAGGAGCTCCTCGC
>JASFUJ010000178.1:0-6619 GCA_050050355.1 Acidobacteriota bacterium | reverse complement strand
AGGCGGTCGCCCAGGCGGGCGAATTGATCACGTCGACCAGCCCGCGCAGCCCCGCCGGCAGGCCGGGGCGCACGGCCGAGTCGAAGAACTGCTCGGACATCTCGAGCAGCCCGTCGAGCTGGGCGCCACCGCCGGTGAGCACCACGCCGCCGCGCAGGGTCTCGTCCAGGCCGTGCTTGGCCAGGTCGGCGCGGATCAGCTCGAACAGCTCCTCGGCCCGGGGCTGGAGGATCTCCGCCAGCTCCTGCTTCGGAACCACCCGGGGGGAGCCCCCGGCCACGGTGGGCACCGAGATCCCCTCGTCATTCCCGATCAGGCTCTCCAGGCAGCAGCCGCTCTTGACCTTGATCCGCTCCGCCTCGGCGAACGGCGTGCGCAGCACCATGGCCAGGTCGTTGGTGAAGTGGCCGGCGCCGACCGGAAGCACGGCGCTGTGCTGGATGCAGCCGTCCATGAACAGGGCGTACTCGGTGGTCCCCGCCCCCAGGTCGACGAGCAGGGCGCCGAGCTCCCGCTCGTCCGGGGTGAGCACCGCCTCGGCGGTGGCCAGGGGCTCGAACACCAGCTCGGTGACCTCGATGCCGGCCCGGTTGACGCAGGTCAGCAGGGTCTTCGTGCGGGTGACGTTGCCGGTCACCAGGTGGAGCGTCACCTCCAGGCGGCTGCCGAGCATGCCGAGGGGATCGACGATCCCGCCCTGCTCGTCCACCAGGAACTCCTGGGGGATGGCGTGGAGGATCTCCCGGTCCGAGGGCAGGGCCGCCGACTGGGCCGCCTCGAGCACCCGGTCGATGTCCTGGCGGGTGATCTCGCGATCCCGCCGGGAGACGCTCACCATGCCGCGAGAGTTGACGTTGCGAATGTCGGAGCCGGCGATGCCGACCCAGGCGCGGGAGACCTCGACCCCGGCCATGACCTCCGCTTCCTCGGTGGCCTGGCGCAGCGCCTCCACCGTCACCTCCACGTTGACGATGTTGCCCCGGCGGGTGCCGCGGTTGGGCGCGAGGCCCTTGCCGACGACCTCCATGGCGCCGGCCTCGTCTCGCTGTCCGATCAGCACCCCCACCTTGGAGGTGCCGACGTCGATCGCGACGAAATAGTCTTCCGGTCTGGGCATCAAGCCCCCCTCTCCTGGCGTCCGCCGGTCTCGGCGACCGCCGGACGCACGACGATTCGATGTCTGTACCGCAGGTCGACCGAGGCCGGCTCCGGGAGCCCGGCCCCCGTCGCCGCTCGGATCTCCGGCAACAACGTCTCCAGGCGCCGCAAGCGCGACGCCATCTCTTCGGACCCTTCCCCCGGCGCCTCCCCGCCGAAGCGGACCAGCAACGGGAAGGGCAATCCCGGCGCCCCCTCTCGGGGCACGCTCTCCAGGCGGAACTCCTCGTCCCCCAGCACCTCGACCGCGGCGAGGGCCCGGCCCCAGTCCGGAGCGGTCCGTCGCAGCTCCCGGGCGGCTCCCAGGGCCGCGGCCAGCACCGCGGTCCGGCGGGTGGGCTCCGCGTCCGCGGCCCCGTCCCAGCGCACCGTGAGCACTTCCGGCGGCGTCTGCTCCTCGGCGGGAATCGGCGCGATCCGGCGGCCTCCGGCCTCCAGCCAGGAGCGCCGCCGGCCGTCCTCGAGGATCGCGGCGGGCCGGCGCTCCACCACCACCACCCGCAGACGGTCGGGAAGCTGCTTGGTCACCTCGGCCCCCGCCACCCAGGGGTGCCCGGAGAGCGTCCGCTCCACCTCGCCCAGGGGCATCCAGACCAGGTTGCGGCCCAGCAGGTGGTCGAGCTGGCGCCGGACCCAGGGCTCACCGACCCGCTCGGAGCCCTGGACCTCGAGCGCGGCGAGGCCGAACCGGGGCGAGGTGGCCGACCACCAGAGCGCCGCCGCGGGGATGCCGACGATGGCCGTGGCCACCAGGAACGGCCGCGCGAGGACGGCGAGCCGGCTGCGGCGGCGCACCGGCAGGCCGCTGCGGCGGCGGAACGGCACCACCCGCCCGTCCGCCCCGTAGGCCCCGTGCGGCCGGCCCGGCGGCACCCGGCCCGGGGGCCGGGGGCGCCAGGCGGGCGGGACGGGCGACGGCCCGCCGGGTGCGCGCGGCGCCCTCACGACGCCTCCTCCTGCTCGCGCCCGGCGAGCTCCACCGCGAGCCGGTAGACGTCCCCGGCGCCCAGCGTGAGGACCAGGTCCCCGGCCGCCACGTCCGGGGCCAGGAGCTCCGGGACGTCGGCCCAGTCCGGACAGAAATCGACCCGCCGGTGACCCGAGGCGCGGGCCGCCTCCACCACCAGCTCCCCCGTCACTCCTTCGATCGGCTGCTCCCGGGACGGATAGATGTCCGTGACCACCACGCGGTCGCCCCCCAGCAGCGCCCGGCCGAAGGCGGCGGCCTGGTCGCGGGTCCGGGTGAACAGGTGGGGCTGGAACACCGCGTGGATCTTGCCCGCCGGGCAGACCTGGCGCGCCGCCGCCAGGGTCGCCGCCACCTCCGCCGGGTGGTGGGCGTAGTCGTCCACCACCACCGCGCCCCGCCAGACGCCCTTGCGCTCGAACCGGCGGTCGATCCCGCCGAACCGTTCCAGCGCCCGGGCGACGTCGGCGAAGGGCACGCCCAGGGCGTGCCCGACCGCGATCGCCGCCACGGCGTTGAGCACGTTGTGCCGACCCGGCAGGGGCAGCTCGACCGTGCCCAGGACGCCCTCGCTCGCGTGGCGGACCACGAACCGGGTGCGCGGCTCGGCCCTCTCGACCAGGGCGACCTCCGTGACCTGGAAGTCAGCCTGGGGCGAGAACCCGTAGGTCACCACCCGGCGGTCGGCGATCCGGGGCAAGATCTCCTGGACGTTGGGATCGTCCAGACAGACCAGCACCTGGCCGAAGAAGGGCACCCGCTCGGAGAACTCGACGAAGGCGTCCTCGATCTCCTCCAGGTCCCGGTAGGTGTCCAGGTGATCGGCGTCGATGCTGGTGACGACCGCGATGATCGGCGACAGGCGCAGGAAGCTCCGGTCGTACTCGTCGGCCTCGGCCACCAGGTAGTCGCTGTGGCCCATCCGGGCGCCGGTGCCCAGGGCGCGCACCCGGCCACCCACGATCACCGTCGGATCGAGGCCGCTCTCGGTGAGCACCGCGCCGATGAGCGACGTGGTGGTCGTCTTGCCGTGGGTGCCGGCCACCGCCACGCCGTACTTGAGGCGCATCAGCTCGGCGAGCATCTCCGCCCTGCGGACCACGGCGATGCCCCGGCGCCGGGCCTCGGCGACCTCCGGGTTGTCCGGCGGGACCGCCGACGAGTAGACCACCAGGTCCGCCCCGGCGACGTGCTCCGGATCGTGGCCGTAGTCGATCGTCGCGCCGAGCCGGACGAGGCGCTCGGTGGTCTCCGAGCGCGCCCGGTCGGAGCCCGAGACCTCCACGTCGTACTCCAGGAGGATCTCGGCGATCCCGCTCATGCCGGTCCCGCCGATCCCCACCAGGTGGACCCGGTCGAGCCCGGTGAAGCGCCGGAACATCACGCGGCACCTCCCCCGAGCTCGACGATCCAGTCGGCGATCGCCGAGGCGGCGTCCCGCCGGGCGAGGGCGCGGGCGGCGCCCGCCATCTCCCGCAGCCGGCTCCGATCGGCCAGCAGCTCGTCCAGGCAGGAGGCCAGGGCCCCCGGCAGGTCGTCCGGGCCGCCCTCCCCGTCCGACCCGGCCGGGACCTCCGACACCGTGCGGGCGGCGCCCGCCTCGTCCAGGGCGCGCGCGTTGTCCGCCTGGTGCCCCTCCGCCAGGGCGAGCGGCACCAGCACCGAGGCCCGGCCGGCGGCGGCGATCTCCGCCACCGTGATCGCCCCGGCCCGGGAGACCACCAGGTGGCTCCGCCCCATGGCGCCCGCCACGTCGTCGATGAACGGGACGACCCGGAGCCGGCCCCACCCGTTTCCTTCTCCGAGGACCCCACCGCGGGCGTAAGCCTCTCGGGTCTCGTCCAGGAGGGCGGCGCCGGTCTGATGGACCACGGTCAGCTCCGGCCGGCGCTCCAGCAGGCCGGCCCCTCCCCGCGCGCCGCCGTCGCTCCCGAGGAGCGCGCCCACGACGGCCAGGTTCAGCGACCGGGCGCCCTGGCTCCCCCCGAGCACCAGCAGGCGCAATCCGTCGCCCTCCGGCTCCTCCGGCACGTCGAAGAACTCGCGCCGCACCGGGACCCCGGTGGTCCGGACCGGGCACGCGAGGTCCCGGGCGGCCCGGGGGAACGCCACCGCCGCGCCGGAGGCGAACCGGCCGAGCTGGCGGTTGGCCAGACCGGCCCGGGCGTTGGGCTCGAGCAGCAGGGCCGGCCGCCGGAGCAGTCGGGCGCCGAGCACCGCGGGGGCGGACACGTAGCCGCCGGTTCCCAGGACCACTCGTACCCCCAGGCGGCGGAGCAGCCGGGCGCCGCCCAGCGACGAGAGCGCCAGGGTGGCGAGCGCCCGGACCTTGCCGGCCCAGCCCACCCCCACCAGCGGCCGGGCCCGCAGCGGATGGAACGGAATCCCACGCTGCGGCACCAGCCGGGCCTCCATGCCGCCGGCGGCGCCGGCGAAGCTCACCGCGCAGCCGCGGGCGGAGAGCTCCTCTCCCACCGCCAGGGCGGGGAAGACGTGGCCGCCGGAGCCGCCGCCGGCCAGGAGCACGTGGAGGTCGGATGCGCGCGTCACTCGGATCACCCGTGTTGCGAGACGTTGAGCAGCACGCCGCAGGCGGCCATGGAGACCACCAGCGACGAGCCGCCGTAGGAGATGAACGGCAACGGGATCCCTTTCGAGGGGGCGAGGGCCAGCGACACCGAGACGTGGACCAGGGCCTGCACCACCAGCAGGCCGGTGAGGCCCCAGGCCAGGTAGCGGCCGAACGCGTCGGGAGCGTTGCGTCCGGCGCGCACGCCCCGCCAGAGCAGCAGGGCGAACAAGGTCAGCACCCCGAGGGCGCCGACGAAGCCCAGCTCTTCGCAGACGATGGCGAAGATGTAGTCCGAATGGGGGTGCGGCAGGTAGTGGAGCTTCTGGACGCTCCCACCGGGGCCGAGCCCGAACAACCCCCCCGAGCCGACGGCGATCAGCGACTGCCGGGGCTGGAAGCCCGCGCCGAAGGGATCGGCCTCCGGCTCCAGGAAGGCGAGCACGCGCTGGCGGCGGTACGGCTCGGCCAGCACCAGGATGGCCAGGAGCGGCAGCCCCACCATCGCCGCCCCGGCCATGAACCGCCAGGGCAGGCCGGCGAGGAAGAGCATCAGGGCCACCGCGGCCAGCAGCAGGACCGACGTGCCGAAGTCGGGCTGCAGCAGGACCAGCCCCAGGACCGCCGCCGTCGCCACCAGCACCGGCACCAGCAGCGCCGGCTGGTCGATGCGGTCGGCCTTGCGGTCGATCTGGTAGGCCACGTAGGGGATCAGGGCGAGCTTCGCCAGCTCCGCCGGCTGGATCGACACCGGGCCGAGGCGGAACCAGCGATGGGTCGCGTTGATCTCCGGACCGAACAGCACCGCCACCAGCAGGACCACCGCGCCGCCCAGCAGGGTGTAGGCCACCGCCGGCCTGCGCAGGTGGCGGTAGTCCACCGACATGGCGACCGCCATGGCCACCAGCCCGAGCACCGCGGCCAGGCACTGCTTGACCACGTAGGGGTTCGCCCCGCCGCCGGATCCACCCTGGACCCGGGCCAGCGGTGCGCTCGCCGAGTACACCATCACCAGGCCGAAGCCGACGGCCAGGGCGACGACGCCGAACAGCACGCGGTCAAAGGCCAGCTTCTTGGCCAACGGCCCCTCCTTTCGTCGAGCCGACGGTCGCGCGCACCAGGCGCTGGAACTCGTCTCCCCGGTGGTTGAAGTCGCGGAACTGGTCGAAGCTGGCGCAGGCGGGCGACAGCAGGACCGCCTCCCCGGCCCGCGCCCGTCCGGCGGCCTCCGCCACCGCCCGCTCCAGCGTGCCGCTGCGGCTGACCGGCGGGGCTCCGGGCTGATCGAGCGCCTCCTCGATCTCCCCCGCCGCCTCGCCGATCAGGTAGACCCGCCGACAGGTCCGGGCGGCCGCGGACGCCAGGGCCGTGAAGTCGTTGCCCTTGTTGCGCCCTCCGAGGATCAGGTGGACCGTGCCGTCGCCGAACCCCTCGAGGCACCCGAGGGTGGCGGCCGGGTTGGTGCCCTTCGAATCGTCGTACCAGGTCACGCCGGCCGCCTCGGCGACCCGCTCCATGCGGTGGGGCAGTCCCCGGAAGGACGCCAGGGCCCGGCGCAGGGCCTCCGGCTCCGTTCCCAGCGCCCGGGCGAGGAGCGCCGCCGCCATGGCGTTGGCCAGGTTGTGGGCCCCCGGCAGCGGCACGTCCGAGGCCGCGAAGAGCTCCCGCTCGCCGCCGCCGAGAGGATCCCGCTCGATCACCACGTCCGCGTCCTCGCCCGGCCGCAGGAAACAGCCGTCCGCCACCTCCTCGTGCCGCGAGAACAGCCGGCGGCGCGCGCGGACCACCGTCTCGCGCACGATCGGGTCGTCGGCATTGAGCACGGCCACGTCGCCGGCCGCCTGGTTCTCGAAGATCCTCCGCTTGGCCCGGGCGTAGCCCTCCAGGGTGCCGTGCCGGTCCAGGTGATCGGCGGCCACGTTGAG
>JASFUJ010000177.1:0-6630 GCA_050050355.1 Acidobacteriota bacterium | reverse complement strand
AGGGGGTGGGGAGGCGGTTCAGCTTGAAGCGGATCGTGAGGCGGTGGATGATGGGGTGGCGGAGGTGATTGCCCTCACCCCGGCCCTCTCCCGCGGACGGGAGAGGGAGAGTAGGGTGGAGGAGCCTAGCTCCTCGGTGGACCGGGCGCCCTCACCCCGGCCCTCTCCCGCGGACGGGAGAGGGAGAATAGGGTGGAGGAGCCTAGCTCCTCTTTTGACTGGAGGTTGCCATGAGACGAGCCGTACGGTCGATCGCCGCGGCGTTCGCGCTGCTCCTGTTCACCACATCCGTCGCGGGAGCCCAGATGAACGAGCCCGATGAGACGAAGATCCCCGCCATCACCGTGTCCGGTTCCGGGGAGGTCCGGGTCGAGCCGGACGAGGCGGTGGTGCGCGTCGGGGTGCTGGCCGAGCACGAGGACGCGGCCGAGGCCCAGGACCGGGCCAACCGGATCGCCCGGGGAATCCTGGACGGGGTGTCGGCGCTGGGGGTGCCGGACGAGGCGGTCCGGACCTCCCGCCTGGTGCTGTCGCCGGTCTACGACCAGCCGCAACCGCAGCAGCGGCCGCGGCAGCCCCGGATCGTCGCCTATCGCGCCACCAACGTGGTGAGCGTCCGGCTGGACGACCTGGCGAAGATCGGACCGGTGATCGACGCCGCGATCGAGGCGGACGCCAACCAGGTCGAGGGGGTCGACTTCCGGCTGCAGGACGACCGGAAGGCGCGCGAGCGGGCACTGGCCCAGGCGGTCAAGGACGCCCGGAGCAAGGCCGCCACCATCGCCGCCGCCCTCGGCGTGGACCTGGGACCCGTGCTCGAAGCCCACGAGGGCGGGATCTCGATCGATGTGCCCCGCTTCGCGGCCGGCCCCCGGATGATGGCCATGGAGGCCCGGGCCGCCGAGCCGACGCCGGTGGCGGCCGGGGACATCACCGTCTCGGCCAGCGTGACCCTGCGGTACCGGATCGGCGGATCGCCGACTCCGGGTTCGTGACGCCCGAGCCGAGAGTCCGCGATCCATCGAGGACGCCGCTGCGATCGGCCTGGATGATCCTCTGGATCACCCCTCCAACCCCCCGACCCCCCTTCTCCCCTCGAGGAGAGAAAGGGGCGCCACCGTCCGCAGCTCGTGCCGGTTCGAGGCCGCGATCCGAGGCTCTCGGCGCCTCGAGGCTGAGGCTTACCGGGTCACCGCAGCTCGAGCTCGAACCCCTTCCGGGCCGCCTCCCGGCGGCTCCGGACGTCCCGGTCCTTCATCCGCTCCTGCAGCCGGTCGGAGACCGGCAGGATCATCGGCGCCGGCTGCCATTCCATCGGCTCGCCGGTCGCCCGGTCGACCAGGCGGCCCTGGTGCACCGCCCGGGTGGCGTCCGCCAGGCGCAGGCCCCGGAGGGCGTCCCGCATGGCGTCGAACCGGGCCGCGTCCTCCGGCTTCAGGAACTGGAGCACGTCGCCCGCCTGGCTCGCCATGTGGTAGTGAGACGGGACGAACAGCAGCCCGTCCAGGCTCAGGCGGTCGCAGATCAGGATCAGCATCGCCACCACGTCCCGGAGCATGCCGAGCCCCGGGTGCTTCTGCCCGGGCAGCGGGCTGCGGCCCGGGCCGAAGCGCGCCCGCGGGTTCTGGAGCAGCAGCCATTCGACCCGCAGCATCTCCATCCCGGGGACGGTCCGCCGGTCGCGCCGGGCCCGCAGCTCGCCGAGCAGCTCCTCGCGATCCGTGTCCCCGAACAGCCGGACGGTCTGGCCCGCCGGGTTGTCGAGCTCGAACTCCAGGGTCGGGTGGGGAAACCCCCGGTCCCGCAGCCGCCGGAGGAGGCCGAGCTGCTCCAGGGCCAGCTCCATGCCGTGGCGTGAGTAGAAGCCGAGGAACCTCTGCTCCCGCGCCGACGGTCCCACCGCCCCGAACAGGTCCTCCTCGGTCAGGCCGAAGCCTTCGTCCTCGGCGTCTCCCGTGAGCCGGCTCGGTGCGATCACCTTGGAGAGCATCCGGTAGCGCATCAGTGTGATCTCTTCGGTGCCGGGCACGGCGTGGTCCTGGCCGCCGGAGAGCAGCCAGCCGAAGAACCGGGCGTTGTAGCGCCACGACTCCCGGCCGTAGCCGCCGGCCAGGACGATCACCGTCGGCGGCTGGCCGGCGCGGCGGATCTGCTCCATCACGAACCGGTCGCGCTCCAGCATGCCGTCGGCGGTGATCCGCCAGTTGCCCAGGGAGTCGTCGGCGGCCGGGTCGCAGCCGGCCAGGTAGAACACCAGGCCGGGCCGGAACCGGTCGATCAGCGACGGCAGGTGCTCCCGGAGGGTGTCCAGGTACTCCCGGTCCTCCACGTCGTCCCCCAGGGTGATGCTGGTCGACTCGACGGCGTCGATCGGTCCCCACGGGGCGTTGTGGACGGAGAAGGTGTGGACCGAGGCGTCGTCGGCGAACAGGCTCCGCGTGCCGTCGCCGTCGTGGAGGTCCAGATCGATCACCAGCACCCGCCCCCGGAAGCCGTGCTCCCGGAAGCTGGCGATCGCCACCGCCACGTCGTTGAACACGCAGAAGCCTTGACCCCGCCCGGCCCGGGCGTGGTGGAGGCCGCCGCCCAGGTTGATCGAGATGCGGCCGGTCTGGAGCGCCGTCCGGGTGGCCAGGAGCGTGCCCCCGACCATGGAGCGCTGGAGATCGACGAACCGGTCCTCGTCGGCGACGGGAATCCGGATGCCCAGGATCCGGGTGAGCGCTCCGGGCTCGCGCAGGCTTTCCAGGTACCGCTCCTCGTGGACGCGGCAGAGCTGCTCCAGGCTCGCCGGCCGGGGCCAGCGCAGGGTCCCCTTGCGCACCAGGCCCTCGGAGACGAGGAAGGTGAGGATGTGCTCCGGCCGGTGCGGGTCCGCCAGGAAGCCGGGGACCTCCAGCACGTAGCGGCCGGCGTAGACGAGCTCCGCCACCGGGCTCGCCCCGAACGCCTCGGCCGCGTGCCGGAGCGCGCGCCGGCCGGTCCGCCGGAGCGCCGCCAGCGCCCGGTCACCCAGCCCGGTCATCTCCGGGCCCTGACGAACGGCGAGGTGTCATCGGGAATCGATCCTCAACGAATCCACGGAACCTTGCGCCACCACCGGAAGGCCGCGATCAGCGCGTCCGCCTTGGTCTTCGTGTCGCTCCGCACCAGGAGCGACTCGTAGCCGCCGCCGGTGGAGAAGCTCTCGACGATGCTCTGCTCTTCGGTGTAGCGCCGGATTCCGCGGGCCCCGTGCCGGCGGCCGACGCCGCTGTCCTTGGCGCCGCCCATGGGGGTGTCGAAACTGTTGTAGATCAGGAGCGTCGAGTTCACCCCGGCGGTCCCGGTGTCCAGCCGGCGGGCGATCTTGCGCGCCCGGTCGGTGTCGCGTCCCCAGACCGCGGCGTTGAGGCCGTACGGGGTGTCGTTGGCCAGCTCGACCGCCTCCTCGGCGCTCTCGACCGGCTCGATCGAGACCACCGGTCCGAAGGTCTCGTCACAACCCACCGCCATGTCCGGCGTGGTGCCGGTGAGCAGCGTCGGCATGACGAACGTCGACGGCAGGTCCGGGTTCGGGGCGCCGCCGGTCAGCACCGTGGCTCCCCGCTCCCGGGCGTCCTCGACGTGGGAGCGCACCTTGGCGGCGTGGTCCTCCGAGATCATGGCCCCGATGTCCATGTCGAAGTCCCGCGACCAGCCGACCCGCAGCCCGTCCACCCGCTCGACCACGGCGTCGACGAAGCGGTCGAACAGCGGCCGCTCCACGAACACCCGCTCGACGGCGATGCAGGTCTGGCCCGAGTTGGCGAACGCGCCGGAGACGAAGCCCGAGACGGCGTCGCCGAGGGCCGTGTCCTCCAGGATGATCATCGAGTTCTTGCCGCCCAGCTCCAGCGAGTACGGGATCAGCCGCTCGGCCGCGGCGGTGGCCACCTTGCGGCCGGTCGCCGTCGAGCCGGTGAAGCCGACGTAGTCGGTCCGGGCGATCAGCTCCGGTCCCAGCTCCGGCCCCTCGCCGTGGACGAGCTGGAAGAGGTCGGGGTGGAGCCCGCAGGAGATGAGGATCTCCCGGGCCAGCTCCGCGGAGAGGGGGGTGAGCTCCGACGGCTTGATCACCACCGCGTTGCCGGCGAGAAGCGCGGGCAGGGCGTCGCCGACCGGCAGCAGCAGCGGGTAGTTCCAGGGGGTGATCAGCCCGACCACTCCCAGCGGCTTGCGGACCACCCGGGCCGAGGTCAGCCCCGGCATCGCCGCCTGGCGCCGCTCGTCCGCCAGGTGGCCTTCCCCGTGGCTCAGGTAGTAGCGGGCCGTGCCGGCCACGGTCACCAGCTCCGCGAGGGCGTCCCGGCGGGTCTTGCCGGTCTCGTCCTGGAGCGTGTCCAGGGCGCGTTCGCTCGCGTCGAGGACGGCGTCGTGGAAGCGCCGGATGATCGCCGCCCGCTCGGAGAACGGGGCCTGGGCCCAGGCGCGCTGGGCCGCGCGGGCCCGCCGGACGACCGCTGCGACCTCGGTCCGGGGACTGGCCGGCACGGTGCCCACGCGCTCGCCGGTGGCGGGGTTGAAGACGGTGATCGTGTGCACGGAGCCTGCCTGCGTCTGCTGCGGTTCGGATGTCGCCATGCGGCAAGTGTACCGCGGGTTCGGGCCGCGCTGCGGCACGCGGCGGAATGGGGGGACGACCCGCCCCCCGGCCGCTGTCTCGTTGCGGTGGTCCGGTGCACCATTCTTGAAGGAGGAGATTTCCATATGTCTACGATTGTGGGTAGGGACGCCGGAGACGTCGCGACGGCTCCGGCGGTCGGAAGCGCGACGGACCAGGTCAAGGGGACCAAGATCACGTCCAAGCTGTCCTTCGTCCGGGACGTGTACGGAGACGACTGGGCCCAGAGGGTGCTCGACTCCCTCGCGCCGGAGGACCGGGAGCAGGTCCGGACCGCGCTCGAGATCGGCTGGCATCCACGGGACCTGTACGAGCGGGTGATCGAGGCGATCGTGAACGGGCCGGGGGGCGGGGACGAGCGCGTCCTCGACCGCCTCGGCAGGCACAACGCCGAGCGGCAGGCGGAGGGCGCCTACGCGGTCTACTACCGCTCCAAGGATCCCCTGGCGGTGCTCCAGGGGATGGCGCCCATGCACCGGATGCTCAACCGGCCCGGCGAGATGACGGTGGAGCGTCAGGGGGACAGGCACCTGACCATCATCGTCAGCGAGCCGACGGGCAGCCCGGCGGTCTGCCGGATCGCCGCGGCCTTCTACCGGCGCTCGGTGGAGCTCGCCGGCGCCCGCGAGGTGACCGTGCGCGAGGTGGAGTGCTCGAGCCAGCCGGAGGAGGACTGCTGCCGCTTCGAGGTCCGCTGGGAGCGGACGGCCGGCTGAGACGGCGGCCGCTCCCGGCCGGCCCCGTCTCCGGAGAGCCTTGGAGAGCTCCGGAGAGCTTCGGATAGACTGCCCGGACCATGGCGAACGACATCCTGTTCGGGACCGGGTGGCGGCCCGATCCGCCCGACGACCACGACCTGACCCTGGGGCACAAGGAGATCATCGAGCTCCTCCGTGGAACGGGCCTCCCGGATGCGATCCTGGGGAAGCCCTTCCGCCCGGCCTCGTCCGTCGATCTCCGCAAGTGGTGCAGCCCGGTGCAGTTCCAGGGGTACTACAACACCTGCACCGCCCACGTGGTCGCGGGCATGGTGGAGCTGCTGGAGAACAAGGCCTACGGGGCCTACGTGGCCGCTTCGCGGCTCTTCCTCTACCAGGTGGCCCGGCGGATCCTGGGCGAGGAGGGCGATCCCGGGGTCTATCTGCGCCAGATGATGGGCGCGGTGGCCATGCTGGGCGCACCGCCGGAGAAGTTCTGGCCGTATCTGGACACCTCCCGCAAGGACGATCCCCGGTTGAACGCCGCGCCGGACGCCTTCGTCTACGCGATGGCCCGCAAGTACGGAGGCGTGCGCTACTTCCGGTTGGACGTGGGCGGTGAGCGGGGCCGGGCGGCGAACGCCCCTCCCCTCCTGCGCAAGCTCCTCCCCGGTCCCCCCGGCGTCCTCCAGCGGATCAAGGCCTGTCTGAGCACCTCCCACCCGTCGTCGATCGGCTTCTCGCTGTACAAGAGCTCCCTGGAGCGGGCGGCGAAGACCGGGGACGTGCCGATGCCGCACGAGGACGAGCCGCCGGTGGGCAGCCACGCGGTGCTGATCGTGGGGTACGACGACGAGCGCGCCATCGGCGGTGACGGTGCGCCGGAGACGAAGGGGGCGTTCCTGTTCAAGAACTCCTGGGGCGCCGACTGGGGCGAGAAGGGGTACGGCTGGCTGCCGTACGCCTACCTGGAGAACGACCTCGCCCAGGACTCCTGGGCCATGAGCGGAACCCACTGGGTCGAGACCGACGCCTTCCAGCTCGGCCTCGAGACGCCTGCGACGGGCTAGCTACCCGCCCCGCCGAGCACCGCCAGGCGGGCGCGCGCCTCCGCGACCCGCTCCCGGTCCAGCTCGCCGTCCTCCCAGAACGAGAGGAAGGACCGGTAGGCGCGTCGGGCGCCCTCCCGGTCGCCCCGGTCGTCCAGGAGGCGGGCGAGGAAGTAGTGGCTCCGGACGTACTGGATCGGGTGGTAGAGGTGCTCGATGCCGCTCTCCACGATCCGCCGGT
>JASFUJ010000176.1:0-6638 GCA_050050355.1 Acidobacteriota bacterium | reverse complement strand
CATCCGCGCGGGGGGACGAGCCCCCCGCCTACGCCCCGGAGTGTGGGGATGAGCGCCCCGCCTTCATCACCAGCAGCAAGGAGGGTGGCACCTTCTCCGCACCTTCTCCCATCCGCGCGGGGGGACGAGCCCCCCGCCTACGCCCCGAAGCGGGGGCCGAGCCCCCACCTACGCCCTGGGGCGGGGGCTCCCGTCGGGTTCGATTGCAGCGGGCGGGGGCTTCCCTCGCCCCCCGCGAGGGGGGAGAGGGATCGAGGGAGTTGGGGGGCGATCAGGTTGCGGGGCGATCAGTAGAACCCACCCGTCTCGGCCGCCCTCTGCAGCGCCTCGCTCGGGCGGTAGCGCTCGTGGACCTCGCCGGCCAGGCGGTCGAGGGTCTCGACGATCTCGTCCAGGCCGCGGTCGTCGGCGTACTTGCAGAGGCCGCCGCGGAAGGGGGGGAAGCCGGTGCCGAAGATCATCGCCAGGTCCAGCTCCTCCGGGCTGCGGACGATCCCCTCGTCCAGGCACCGGGCCGCCTCGTCCACCATGGGGAGCGCCATGCGGTCGATGAGCAGCGCCGGGTCCGGATCGTCGATCTTCGGCTTCAGGCCGAGCAGCTTGTAGACGCTCTTGTCCGGGTCGCCCCGCTCGCCCTTGTCGTACCGGTAGAACCCGCGGCCGTTCTTCTTGCCCAGCCGCTCGTCCTCCACCACCCGGTCGAGCCACGCGGGGAGCGGCAGGCGGTCGCCGAAGGCGTCGTGGAGGATGTGGGCCACCTTCACCGCCACGTCGATCCCCACCTCGTCGGTGAGTGCGATCGGGCCCATGGGCATGCCCCAGCCCTTCATCACCCGGTCCAGGTCCTCGATCCGGTGGCCCTCGTCCAGCAGCCAGAGGGCCTCGGCGAGGGTGAACACCAGCAGCCGGTTGACCAGGAAGCCCGGGCCGTCCTTCACCACCACCGGCGTCTTGCCCAGGCGCTTCGAGAGCTGGAAGACGGTCTCGACCGCCCAGGGAGCGGTGTGCTCGCCGGCGATCACCTCCACCAGGGGCATCTTGTCCACCGGGTTGAAGAAGTGCATGCCGACCACCCGCTCCCGGTGCGGGGTCCGCTCCCCGATCCGGTCGATGGACAGGGACGACGTGTTGGAGGCGAGCACGGTCTCGTCCGAGACGTGGCCGGCGACCTCGGCGAAGACCTTCTGCTTGATCCCGAGGTCCTCGACCACCGCCTCGATCACCAGGTCGACCCGCTCGAACCCGGTGTAGTCCAGGGTGGGGCGGACGAGGTTCATCTTGCGACGCATGCGCTCGTCGGTGAGCCGGCGCTTCTTCACCCGCTTGCGGAACACCTTGGCGGCGTGCTCCATGCCGCTGGCGAGGGCCGGCTCGGCGATGTCCTTCATCCGCACCGGCAGGTCCTCGGCGGCGGCGAGCTGGGCGATCCCGCCGCCCATGACGCCCGCCCCGAGCACGCCGACCGTCTTCACCGCGCGGGCCTCCGCTCCTTCGGCGCCCTCGAGCTTCTTGGCGCCCTCCATGAGCCGGAAGACGTGGATCAGGCACTTGGACTCGCGGGAGGTGGCCAGCTCGCCCAGGGCGCGGGCCTCGGCGTTGAAGCCGGCCTGGAGCCCCTCTTCGACGCCCGTTCGCACCACCTCGATCGCCCGGAGCGGCGCCGGGTAGTTGCCGCCGGTGCGGGAGACCGTCTGCTTGGTGGCCTGGTCGAACAGGAGCTTGCGGCCGAGGGGGTTCTTCTCGAGCAGCAGCTCCTTGAGGTCGAAGCCGCCGCCGCCGGAGCGCTTGGTTCCGATCCGCTCCCGCGCGAAGTCCCGCACGCAGTCCAGGAACGCCGCGTCCGGCACCATGGCGTCGGCCAGGCCCATGCGCAGGGCCTTCTTCGGCCGGAGGTTGCGGCCGGTGAGGATCGTGTCCAGGGCCGCCTCGATGCCCACCAGCCGCGGCAGCCGGGTGCAGCCGCCCCAGCCGGGGAGGATCCCGAGCTTCACCTCGGGCAGGCCGATCTTCGTGCCGTCCCAGTCGCTCACCACCCGGTAGGTGGAGGCCAGGGCCAGCTCGGTGCCGCCCCCCATGGTCGTGCCCCGGATCGCGGCCACCGTGGGGAACGGGAGCGCTTCCCAGGAGGCGAACACCCGTTGGCCGAAGCGGGCCCCCGCCTCGGCCTCCAGCGGGTCGGTCACCCCGGCGATCAGGTCCACGTCCGCGCCGGCGATGAAGTTGGTCTCCTTGCCGGAGACCAGCACCAGGATGGCGACGTCGTCCCGTTCGGCCAGCGCGTCGACCGTGCGGTCGAGCTCGTCCAGCACCCGCCGGTCGAAGACGTTGACCCGCCGGTCGGGGGCGTCGAAGGTCAGGGTGGCCAGGCCGTCCCGGCCCACGTTCAGATGGAAGGCGTCGCTCACGGTCACTCCTCCCGCGGGCGATCGAGGTCGCCCCGCTCTTCGAGCCGCCGGTACACGGCGTCGATCCGGTCGCCGTACTTGTCGTCGATCACCCGGCGCTTGATCTTCTGGGTCGGGGTCAGCTCCCCGCCCTCGATGGTGAACTCGTGCGGGACGAGGTCGAAGGCGACGATCTGCTCGTAGTGGGCCAGCTCGCCGTTGACCTTCGCCACCTCGTCGTCGATCAGCGCCCGCACCCGGTCGTGGCCGGCGAGCGCGGCCGGGTCCGCGGTGTCCAGGTCCAGGCTCTGGTTGTCGGCCCAGGCGGCGAGGCCCTCGAAGTCCGGGACGATCAGGGCGGTCAGGACCTTGCGCCGGTCGCCGATGATCACCGCCTGGCTGATGAAGCGGCTGGTCTTGAGCTGGTTCTCGATCGGCGCCGGGGCGATGTTCTTGCCGTAGGCGTTGACGATGATCTCCTTCTTGCGGTCGGTGATCCGCAGAAAGTCGTCCTCGTCCAGCTCGCCGATGTCCCCGGTGTGGAACCAGCCCTCCTCGTCGATCGATTCCGCGGTGGCCTCCGGCTTGTTCCAGTACCCGAGCATCGTGTTCGGTCCGCGGCTCAGGATCTCGCCGTCCTCGGCGATCTTCACCTCGATGCGCGGCATCGGCGGACCGACGGTGCCCAGCTTGACCGCGTCGGGCCGGTTGACGGTGATCACCGGGGAGGTCTCGGTGAGGCCGTACCCCTCGTAGATCCGGATCCCGGCGCCCCAGAAGAACTCCCCGATCTCCCTGGCCAGCGGCGCGCCGCCGGAGAACGCGAACAGGAAGCGGCCGCCCAGGCGCTCCTTGATCTTGCCGAACACCAGCCGGTCCGCCAGGGCGAGCTGGACGCCGAGGAGGCCGGGCGGCCGCTCGCCCCGGGTGCGATAGGGCAGGGCCTTCTTCGCCACCCCCTCGGCCCACTCGAAGATCTTCTGCTTGACCGGCGAGCTGCGGGAGACGTTCTCCTGGATCTTGCCGAGCACCTTCTCGTAGACCCGGGGCACGGAGACGAACAGGTGCGGCCGGACCAGCGCCAGGTCCTCGGACAGCTCCTGGACCGAGCCGCAGTAGGCGATCGAGCAGCCCTGGTGGAAGTAGCAGTAGTCGATGGTCCGCTCGTAGGAGTGGGCCAGCGGCAGGAACGACAGGCCCGTGTACTCCTTCTTGATGTCGAACAGGGAGAGGGCCGCGTGCATGTTGGAGACGATGTTGCCGTGGGTCAGCATCACGCCCTTGGGCTCCCCGGTGGTGCCGCTGGTGTAGATCAGGGTCGCCAGGTCGTCGGGGCGGATCTCGTGGATCCGGTCGCCGAACGCCTCGGCGTCGAAGTCGCCGCCCTCTTCGGTGAGGGCGCTCAGCGTGGTCACGCTCCCGTCTCGGGAGTCGTCCCCGGAGGGGCCCTCGCCGTCGATCAGCACGAACAGCTCCACCTCCGGAAGCTGGTCCCGGTGCCCGAGGAGCCCGTCGAGCTGCTCGCGGTCCTGGACGAAGACGATCTTCGACTGGCTGTCGCGGACGATGTAGGCGGCCTGGTCCGGCCGTAGGGTCGGGTACACGGTGACCAGGGCGCCGCCCCGGCACAGGGTGGCGAAGTCGACGATCGGCCAGTGGGGACCGTTGTCGGCCATCAGGGCGACCCGGTCGCCCGTGTCCAGGCCTCGCGTCTCGAGGGCGCGGGAGAGGCGGCGCACCCGGTCGACCATCTCGGCGGTGGAGATCGGCTGGAACCGCCCGCCGACCTTGTACGACAGGGCGTCGGGCTTCTGGTGGCCGGCGGTGTGGAGGAAGAGCTCGGCGAGGGTGGTCACGGCCATGGTGGGTGCCTCCTGGGGGTCGTCGGGTTCCGTGTCCCGCGGTCGGCCGACCCGGATCGGATCCGGATCCGACCCGGGTCCGACCCGGGTCCGACCCGGATCGGGGTGCCCGAGAATTCTAACAGCGGCGGGAACCCTCCGGTCGGGTAGGGCGGCCGGCGGGGCGAGTGTGACATCCTTCCGTCTGCGCTCGATCGCGGCTGGAGCCCTCCGGGATCGCCGCGGTCCGGCGCTCCCCACGAATCGTCGATCTCACGAAGGAGGATCCGGTGCACCGAACGATCCGTTCGCTCGCTTCGCTCATTCGCCCCGCGTCGATCGTCCCCGTCGCGGTGATCGCCCTGATCGCCCTCGGGACCGTCCTGCCGCTCGCCGCTCCGGCGTCGGCAGCCGAGACCGACGGCGCCGAAGAGTCGGAGAAGGAGCAAGAGCTCCTGGCCCCCGGCACCTTCGCCGGGCTCACCCTGCGGGGCATCGGCCCCGCCGTGACCTCCGGCAGGATCACGGACTTCGCCCGCCATCCGGAGCAGCCGTCGGTCTGGTGGGTCGCCGTCGCCTCGGGCGGCGTGTGGAAGAGCACCAACTCCGGCACCACCTGGACACCGGTGTTCGACGACCAGAGCTCCTACTCGATCGGCTGTCTCGCCGTCGACCCGAACAACCCGAAGGTGGTGTGGGTCGGGACGGGCGAGAACAACAGCCAGCGCAGCGTCTCCTACGGCGACGGGGTCTACAAGAGCGTCGACGGGGGCAAGACCTGGACCAACGTGGGCCTGAAGGAGTCCGAGCACATCGGCAAGATCCTCGTCGATCCGCGCGACTCGGACACGGTCTACGTCGCGGCCCAGGGGCCGCTCTGGAACGCCGGAGGCGACCGGGGCCTGTACAAGACCGGGGACGGCGGCGAGACCTGGACCCGGGTGCTCGAGATCTCCGAGGACACCGGCGTGACCGACGCGGTCTTCGATCCGCGCGATCCGGACGTGCTCTACGCGGCGTCCTATCAGCGCCGCCGCCGCGTGTGGACCCTGCTCAACGGCGGTCCGGAGTCGGCGATCTACAAGTCGACCGACGCGGGCGCGAGCTGGGCGAAGCTGGAGAACGGGCTGCCGAAGGAGGACATGGGCCGCATCGGCCTGGCGGTCTCTCCGGCCGACCCGGACGTGGTCTACGCCATCGTCGAGGCGGCCCGGGAGGCCGGCGGGTTCTTCCGGTCGACCGACCGGGGCGCGAGCTGGGAGAAGCGCTCCGACTACCTCTCCAGCAGCCCTCAGTACTACCAGGAGATCGTCGCCGACCCCCACGACGTGGACCGGGTCTACTCCCTGGACACCTTCTTGATGGTCACCGGGGACGGCGGCGGGTCGTTCGAGATGGCCGGCCAGCAGGACATGCACGTCGACCACCACGCCCTGTGGATCGACCCGGCCGACCCGGACCACCTGATCACCGGCAACGACGGCGGCCTGTACGAGAGCTTCGACCGGGCGCAGAGCTGGCGGTTCTTCGGCAACCTGCCGATCACCCAGTTCTACAAGATCGCCGTCGACCAGGCCGAGCCGTTCTACAACGTCTACGGTGGGACCCAGGACAACTTCACCCTCGGCGGCCCGACGCGGACCACCAGCACGGGCGGCATCCAGAACGAGGACTGGTACGTGACGCTGGGCGGTGACGGCTTCCAGCCCCGCGTCGATCCCACCGACCCGGACGTCGTCTACACCCAGAGCCAGTACGGCAACCTGGCCCGCTTCGACCGGTCGAGCGGCGAGACGATCGACATCCAGCCGCAGCCGGGGCCGGGCGAGCCGCCGCTGCGCTGGAACTGGGATTCGCCCCTGATCATCAGCCCCCACTCGCCGACCCGTCTCTACTTCGGGGCCAACCGGCTGTTCCGGAGCGACGACCGGGGCGACACCTGGACGGCGGTCAGCCCGGACCTCACGCGGCAGGTCGACCGCAACGAGCTCGAGATCATGGGCCGTGTCTGGAGCGTGGACGCGGTCTCCAAGAACGCCTCGACCTCGTTCTACGGCAACATCGTCTCACTCAGCGAGTCCCCCCTGGTGGAGGACCTGCTCTACGCCGGCACCGACGACGGCCTGATCCAGGTCTCGGAGGACGGCGGCGGGACCTGGCGCCAACAGGAGGAGTTTCCCGGCGTGCCCGACAGGGCGTACGTGGCCCGCCTGGAGGCGTCGAAGCACGATCCGGACACGGTGTTCGCCGCGTTCGACGCCCACAAGGACGGGGACTTCGCGCCCTACGTGCTCAAGAGCACCGACCGGGGGGCGACCTGGACCTCGATCACCGGCGATCTGCCGGAGCGGGGCACGGTCTACGCCCTGGCCCAGGACCACGTGAAGGCGGACCTGCTGTTCGCCGGCACCGA